>JBHYGP010000586.1:1106-1774 GCA_051858935.1 Sphingomonas sp. | reverse complement strand
AGGATAAACATGAAACCATTGGTAGTGATCGGCTTTCTCGGCTCCACGCTCGATGCCAGCAAGTTCGGGCCATCGCGTTGGGGCAAGTGGCGCCCTTCCGTCGCGCTGACCATGCATGAGGATTTGCGCGTCGACCGCTTCGTGCTGCTCCATGGTGGCCAGCACGGCCGCCTCGCCGACTATGTCGCGGAGGATATCGCATCGGTCTCTCCCGAAACGCGGGTCGAGCCGCAGCGGATCGACTTCACCGATCCGTGGGATTTCGAGGAGGTGTACGGCAAGCTGCTCGACTTCGTGCGGAGCTATCCGTTCGATCCCGAAGCCGAGGATTATCTGATCCACATCACCACCGGCACGCACGTCGCGCAAATCTGTCTCTTCCTGCTGACCGAGGCGCGCTATCTGCCGGGCCGATTGCTGCAGACCCAGCCCGCAGCCAAGCTGGAGAGCGGGAGTGCGCCGGGGCGCTGGACGGTCATCGACCTCGACCTGTCGCGCTATGACAGCATCGCGACCCGCTTCGCCGCGGTCAGTGCGGAAAGCACCTCATTCCTCAAATCCGGGATCGAAACGCGGAACGCCGCCTTCAACCGCATGATCGACGAGATCGAGCGGGTCGCGCTGCGATCCAAGGCGCCGATCCTGCTGATGGGGCCGACCGGGGCGGG
>JBHYGP010000586.1:0-1096 GCA_051858935.1 Sphingomonas sp. | reverse complement strand
CGTTTGTCGAGGTGAACTGCGCCACGCTCAAGGGCGACGGCGCGATGTCGGCGCTGTTCGGCCATCGCAAGGGCGCCTTTACCGGCGCGGTCGCCGATCGCCCGGGCCTGTTGCGATCGGCCGACAAGGGCATGTTGTTTCTCGACGAGATCGGCGAACTCGGTCTCGACGAGCAGGCGATGATCCTGCGTGCGATCGAGGACAAGCGCTTCCTGCCGGTCGGCGCGGACAAGGAGGCGGCGTCGGAATTCCAGCTCATCGCGGGCACCAATCGCGACCTGGGCGAAGCGGTGGGAGCCGGTGCCTTTCGCGACGACCTCTATGCGCGGCTCAACCTGTGGACCTTTCGCCTGCCGGGCCTTGCCGATCGGCGCGAGGATATCGAGCCCAACCTCGATTATGAGCTCGACCGCTTTGCCGAGCGTGAAGGCGACCGTGCCAGCTTCAACCGCGAGGCGCGGCAGCGCTATCTTGCCTTCGCGACCGGACCCGATGCGCACTGGCCCGGCAATTTTCGCGACTTGGCGGCGAGCATCACCCGAATGGCGACGCTGAGCCCCAAGGGACGCATCGACAGCGCATGCGTCGATGCGGAAATAGAGCGGCTGAAGCGCTTGTGGTCAGGGCAGGGCGGCGGCGATGCCGACGCGTTGACGGATTTGCTGGACCCGGACGCATTGCGCGCGATCGACCCGTTCGATCGCGTCCAGCTGGCGGAGACAGTGCGGGTCTGTCGGCGCAGCCGATCGCTCTCCGAGGCTGGCCGCGCACTCTTTGCCGCGTCGCGTGCCCGGCGCAGTTCGGCGAACGACGCCGACCGGTTGCGAAAGTATCTGGCTCGGTTCGGGCTGGATTGGGCCAGCATCCAATCCAACTGAGCCTTCATTTGAATTTCGGTTTTGGGACTGACCCGTTCGCGAACCGAACGACCGCGACCAGGGGTGCGTAGCGGCCAATGCCGCGCCAGAACTCCATGACGTCCAGAGTGCGGTTTTGTGCTGTCCCTCAGTCTTGAATTTCGAGACGTGTAATCTCTCGTTCCAGATTGAAGTGTGCCTGACTCTCGAGATGCCCAAACGCTGTCGTCCTGAAAATT
>JBHYGP010000585.1:2959-8938 GCA_051858935.1 Sphingomonas sp. | reverse complement strand
ATTCCATCATCCGGCCCGGCACGCCGTCCGTGATGCGCCACGCGGTGCTCATGCCGATACGGCCGTGCGGCGGCGGCTCCTCGACGCGCTTGGCGCTCTCATCGACCACCACCATCGGCCGCGCGCCGCGCTTCGCCGCCCAGTCGATCCCGCCCATCACGTGATCGACCACGCGCGGATCACTCCATGAGTCTTTGGTGTGGCCGAGCCCGGTGTAGAACACCTGCCCGCCCTCGAAGCGATGCGCCCAGGCGATGGGGCGCGGGTTGACGCCCTTTTCCCCGATCGACGCCGGGTCGAGCGTCAGCAACGGGGGCAGGCGCGGATCGAGATCGTCGAACCAATACCATTCATCGACCAGTTCGGCGGTGTCGGGAAAGCTGCGGATCGCCGGGTGGTCGAGCGGTGCGCGGGTCACTACGCCCTTCGGGGTTCCCTCGGGATGCCGGGCAAAGCGCGCGCCGATCATCCGCCCATACCAGTCCCAATGGTAATGCGAATCCGCCGCGCCGTGCACCCCGACGATCCCGCCGCCGCCGCGCACATACGCCATCAGAGTGTCACGCCGCGCGCCGGTGAACCATTCGCTTGCCGGGTCCTTTGCCTTGGTCGTAGTCGACAGCAGCACGATGGCGGCAAAGCGCTTCACCCGCGCCGTATCGTCGAACAGCGCCGGGTCCTCGCTGGCCACCACATGATAGCCCTTGGCCTGCGCCGCCGTGGTCAGCGCGGCAACCGCAGGCTCGATCGAGTCATGCCTCCAGCCGGTGGTGTGACTGAAGATCAGGAGTTCGGGTGGCGGCGGCACCGATGCCCCGCCCAGCAGGATCGCCGCCAGCAGCGTCAGGATCGCCCGCATGTCACACACTCCCGCACCACACGCTGGCCGTCATGTCGCGACCAGATCGTTCAGATAATCCTCGACATTGGTATAGCCGTTGCCGTCGCGATCACCCGCCGAATCGTCATGCTTGGGATTGAGCCCGTGCTGAAGCTCCCACGCATCGGGCATCCCGTCGCCGTCGCTGTCCCGCGGCGCGGCGGTAGACCGAAGTTCGGGCCAGCCGCCGACATCGCGCTGGCTGTCGATCTGCTTGCCCGTCCGGCTGCGCACCCCGGCGACCACCGCCGCATCGACACTGTCGCGGCTACGCGAAGCCCCCGCGCGCGCCAGCACCGCCGCCTCGACCCTTGCCGCCCCGGAACAGCCGACCCTGGGCATCTCGACCGGAGCCGACAGCTTCTGTGCCGCGTCGGTGATACCCGTCACCAGCGACCAGGGATCGGCCGGGACCACTCCGTCCATCGCATTGTCGGCGAAGAAGGATTTCGCGACGGGATTCCCCTCATGGAACGCGATGGCTTTGGTCGATTGCGGGCCGCGCACATAGGCGTTTCCGACGAAATTATACCGCGACAGGCTGTCCTTGTCGGCATTGTATCCCGATCGCCCACCGCCCCAATTGTAGAACAGGTTGCAGCGGAAATCGAAGAACGCGCCCTCGGGATCGCTCGCCGCCGGGGCGTAATTGCCCGGACGCGGCATCCGCGCACTGTGGTTCGCCCACAGATTATGGTGAAAGCTCGCCCGCGCCCCGCGCCCGCCGCGCACCAGGCTGCCATAGCCATGCGCACCCTTGGCATGGAGCGATTTGGTCAGCGAATCCGCGATGATCGACCATTGCACGGTGACGTCGTACCAACCCTCGTTCGGCTCGGCATAATTACCCGACACCGATAGCGACTCGTCCACCGACCAGCTCGCCGACACATGATCGAGAATGATCCGCCGCCCGGCCCGGATCCAGATCGCGTCGGATTCGGTCCTGGATTCATCGCCCAGCCGTGAGCGGATGTAGCGGATCACCACATCGTCCGCCTGCAGCACCAACGGATGGTCGCGCAGCGTGATGCCGTCGCCCGGCGCGCTCTGCCCGGCGATCGTCATCCGCCCCTCGCGCACCGTCAGCGGCTTGGTGAGCTGGATCGTCCCCGCGACGGCAAAGACGATGATGCGCGGCCCCTTGGCCTCGACCGCCGCGCGCAGGCTGCCGGGGCCGCCATCGGCCAGACTGGTGACGGTCAGCACCTTGCCGCCGCGCCCGCCGAGCGCAGTCGCGCCCGCCCCCTCCGCCCCGGGAAAGGCGGGGAGCGGCATTGCCGCCCCCGCAGACATCAGCAGCAGCGCCCCCAGCATCAGAAGTTCGCGCGCACGCCAAAGGTCACGATGCGACCCGTGCTGGCATAGACGCTCGACACCGGGTTCGCCTGATACATGGTGCGATATTGCGGCGTGTTGGTCAGGTTGCGCCCCTCGACCGACAGGCTGATCTGCTTGGTCAGCTTGTACGACATCGCGAAGTCGAGGTTGAAGGTATCCTCATTATAACCAAAGTCCGCGACCACCGGCGAGTTGCACACGCCCCCGCCATTGGTCGTGGTGCCGACCGCGCAGGTGCCCGACGACAGCGGGAAGCGGTTCACATATTCCTTGCGATACGCCCCCGACACGCGCGCCTTGAGCGGGCCATGCTCGTAGTAGAGCGTCGCGTTGAACGCATGTGGGGAGGTGTTGAGGAAGGGCGCGGTCGCGAAGTCGTTGACCGCGGTCGACCCGGTCTGCCCCTGGGTGGTCGAGAGCGCGGTGCCGGTCAAATAGTTCAGCTCCGACTTGATGTACGTATAGTTGGCGGTGACGCCGAACCGCTGCAGGAAGCCCGGCAGGAAGAAGAAGTTCGACTGGACGTTGAGTTCCAGCCCCTGGATCTTGCCGCCCGGCGCGTCGTTGAACTGGCGCACCGCGAACACCCCGCCATCGGTGATATATTGCGCCAGCGTCGGGCTGGTTACGTTGACCAGAATCTGGTCGATGATCGCCTGCTCATACACGTCCTGCAGCGCAAACTCGCCCGCGACCTGCTGCGGGAAGGAGTTGATATCCTTCTGGAACAGCGCGAGCCCGACAAAGCCGTTGGTGCCCCAATAATATTCGAAGCTCAGGTCGAGATTGGTCGAGCGGAACGGGCTGAGATACGGGTTGCCCACGGTGATCGACGGCGCCGCGCCGCCAGCGTTCAGGCCGGTCGGGAACGAGGTCGTGCCGGGGGTCAGCGCGGACAGCTGAGGCCGCGACATCGTCTTGGCCGCGGCGAAGCGAATCTGGAAATTGTCGCTGACTTCATAGGTCAGGTTACCCGCCGGCAGCACATCGGTATATTCATTGCGCGCGGTTACGACCGTGCCGAGCGCGCCATTTGCCGCGCCGCCGACCGAACCCGTGCCATCGACCCGCGTGTTGGCAACGCGCACGCCGACATTGCCGCGCAGGCGACGGTCCATGACGTCGACATCGAAGTCCATCTGGACGAAGCCCGCCATGTCGCGCTCACGCACCGCATTGCGCTCACGCCCGTCGGTCTGGGCGCGGTAATCGCCCCATTTGTTGATGCAGTTGCAGTCGATCGAGAAGTAATTGCGGAAGGCGTCGAGACTGGGGGCGTAGAAGCTGGTCGGCGTCCCCGCCGGCACGTTCAGACCCTGCCCGAATCCGACCAGCTGGCCCAACTGGGTGATCTGCAGCCCTGCCTCGACCAATGTCGGGTTGATCGCTTCGATCCCCGAATTGCGACGGCCTTGAATGCTGTCGAACTCGAACGTCTTGTACGTGCCGCCAAAGCGCAGCGTGAACTGTTCGGACAAATCGAGTTCGAAATTGGCGCGGCCAACACGGAATTCGTTGTTCACTTCATTGGTGAAATAACGGATCGTCGACAGGCCCTTGACCAGGGTCCATTGCGTCGGGTCGGCGACGTTGAAGCCGGGGTTGAACACCGGCATGTTCCCGCCACCGCGCTCGTCGAAGACATATCCGTCGCGGTCGATCGCGTTGAACTCGACCAACATGCCCTCGGCGCTGAATTCCGACTTCGACCAGCCACCGGTGATCGCGACGCGGAACGTGTCGCTGAACTCGTGATTCACGTTCAGCGTCGCCTGTTTGAAGTCGGTCTGGCCCAACTGCGCATCGGCAAAGCTGCGCCAGTCGACATTGTCGAGCACCAGATAGTCCGCCTGCCCCGCGGCGTTGACATGCGCCTCGCGGATCTGTGTGCCCGGACGGCCAAGCAGCTCGTCATAATAGGCGATACTGTTGGCGTTCGGGATATAGCCCGGCGACACGGTCGAATTGTAATAGTCGAACGGATCGAGGTTGAACGGGTTGTAGCTCGCCCGCGTGCCCGCGACGAGCGTGTTGCCATAGAGCGACTGGCCGCAATCAAGCGAGGCGTTGGCATCGCAGCGGGCATAAAGCGCACGCCGGTCGTTCAGGCCGTTGGTGGTGTTGAGCGCACGCAGCGTTCCCTGCTGCACGCGGGTGTTGGTGCCGTTGCGGTTCAGACCGATCGTGGTGATGCCCTGCGAATTCGATTCCTGGCGGTAGCGCGAATAGACGAAGTCGCCGATCACCTCGGTCCGCGACGTCGGCTGCCACTGGGCGGTAAAGGTGACGCCCAGCCGGTCATATTGCAGATCCTGTCGCCCGATCGACGGTAGCGCGGGAATGATCGTCTCGGGCGTCACCAGCGCATAGGCGGCGGGGTCCGATCCGAAGGTCGGCCCGGTGCCGGTGCCGGTCGGGCGCGCAAAGCCGAACACATTCGGCGACACGCCGGCATGCTGCGCGTTGCGGTAGGCGAATTCGAACTGGCCGGGGTTGCGGCGATAGGAATCGATCTGCTGGCGCTGATCCTGGAACGCCACGGTGCCGAGGATGCCGAAATTGTCCGCCAGCTTCTTCGAGAAGAGCGCGGTCAGGCGCGGGTTCCACGTATCGCCATTCTCGCGATACTCCGCTTCCGCGCCGACCGAGAACCGGTCGCCCTTATAGGCAAGCGGGCGTCCGGTGATCAGGTCGATGATCGCGCCCAGCGATCCTTCCTCGTTCGATGCGGTCACCGACTTGGTGATCTTGACCCCGCTGAACAACTCCGAGGCGAAGGTGTTGAAGTCGAACCCGCGCGACCGGTTCGCGCCCGCATCCGACTGGTTACCGCCCGAGATATTCTGTGCGTCGGCACCGTTGAGGAACACGCTCTGGAAATCTCCGCCCAGCCCGCGCACGGTGATCGACCGGCCCTCGCCATTGTCGCGGTCGATCGAGATGCCGGGCAGGCGCTGGATCGATTCGGCAATATTGGCGTCGGGGAAGTCCGCGATATCCTCCGCCGTGATCGAATCGACGATCTGGTCGGCCTTGCGCTTGTCGCTCAGCGCGTTGGCAAGGCTGGCGCGGAAACCGGTAACCACCACCTCTTCACTCTCGGCATCGGCTTGGCCGTCCGCTGGCGCGGCGTCGCTCTGCCCGGCCCAGGCCGGCCCCGCTGCAACCAGTGCCAAAGCGAGCGCCAGCCCCGAGCTCGAGCGGCGCGCGAAATGATGATGACGAATGGCCATGGAATCCCCTCTCTCTGATGTCGTCGCGGACCTGTGGCCGGCCCGTCGAATGACACCGGTATCAGGCGGACATCGGGATTTCAACTGGCAAACAGCGTCCCGGCGCTGGGGCTGTCCTGTAATGACTCGCATTAGAAGCGCGTACGCCTCCAGGACCCGTGGCGTGACAGCCTGGGGCGCGTGGGTTGACACCCGGGGCAGAATGGCGGACAAACGTGATGACACCGGTTTCTCAAGCAAGCCAGTGCACGACCGTGAGAACACGGCGATGACGGAGAGGATCATGTCCTGTGGTCGCGATTCGCGACTCGGCCTCCCTCCTCCGCAAAAATCCGGCCTCGCGCACTTCGCAGGGCCTTTTGAAGTCACCGGTGTCATCGACACCGTTTGAGAGGGGAATATCAATGCGGTTCACTGTTCGCCGTGGCGGCGCCCGCCTGCTGGCAGCCACTTCCGCCCTAGTCATCGCCACCGCCGCTCAGGCGCAGGACGCTCCAGCCGAGCCGACCGCGCAGGAAGGCGAGG
>JBHYGP010000585.1:0-2949 GCA_051858935.1 Sphingomonas sp. | reverse complement strand
CGTCACCGGCTTCCGCGCCTCGCTCGACGCCGCGCTCAACGTGAAGCGCGACTCGATTGCTGCGGTCGATGCCATCGTGGCCGAGGATATCGCGAAGTTCCCCGATCAGAACCTCGCCGAATCGCTCCAGCGCATCCCCGGCATTTCGATCCAGCGCGATGCAGGTGAAGGCCGCGCGATCACGGTTCGCGGTCTGGGCGCGCAGTTCACGCGCGTCCGCGTCAACGGCATGGAGACGATCGCGACCTCGACCGACGGGGCAGCCGCCAATCGCGACCGTGCGTTCGACTTCAACGTCTTCGCCTCGGAGCTGTTCAGCTCGATCGTTGTCCACAAGACCGCATCGGCATCGCTGGACGAAGGTTCGCTCGGCGCCGTTGTCGATCTCAACACCGGCAACCCGCTGGGCGGCAAGCCGGGCTTCACCCTCGTCGCCTCGGCACAGGGTCAGTATAACGACCTGTCCAAACAGGTATCGCCGCGCGTTGCTGGCCTGATCGGCTGGACCAATGCGGACCGCACCTTCGGCGTTTCCGCCTCGGTTGCATGGACCGACTATACGACGCTTGAACTCGGCAACAACTCCGTCCGCTGGACCCAGGCGACCTTCCGCTCGGTTGATGGCACGCCCTGCTATTCCGGCTCGACCTATCTCCCCAGCGCAGCATGTAATGCGGTCGGCCTTGCCTTCCATCCGCGCATTCCGCGCTATGGCGAAGTGAATCACGATCGCCAGCGCCTCGGGGCGACCGGATCGATCCAGTGGCAGCCGACCGATGCGACCAAGATCTCGATCGACGGCCTCTATTCGAAGTTCAAGGAAACCCGCACCGAACATTGGGGCGAAGTACTGCTACGCTCGAACGAGCGGTCGCAGGACATCAGCAACTACACGATCGATTCGGACAACAACCTGATCGCTGCGACGATCAACAACGCCTGGGTCCGTACCGAGCTCTACTCCCGCGAGAGCGAGACCGAGTTCTACCAGATTTCGGGCTTGGTCGAACAGAAGTTCGGCGACGATCTCACCGTTCGCCTGCGCGGTGGCAAGTCGCGGTCGGATGCCGATATTCCGGTCGAGACCACGCTGATCTTCGATGATCGCGACGCAACCAACTACCGCTACGATTACACCAACATGCAGACCCCCGTGCTGACGTTCGGCCCCGGGATCGAAACGCCGTCCGCTTTCCAGCTTTCAGAGTTCCGCGATCGGCCATCGGAGCTGACCAACAAGTTCGAAACGTTCGCGCTCGAAGCCGATTGGGAAGTGACCGAGGGGTTCACCGTCAAGGCCGGCGGCATGTACCGCAAGTTCACCTTCGACACCGTCGGCTATCGCCGCGACGCCACCTATTGCGGTCGCTTCACCTGCGCGCCGGGCCAGTATGGTCTGGCGGTCACCGATGCGATCTCCAACATCTTCACGCTGGGCAATGCCGGCCAGCCGGCGGGCACGACGATCCGCTGGGTCGAACCCGATCTGGTCGCCGCCGCCGATGCGGTCGGCCTGTCGGGGATCACGCCCGTGCTGCAGCAGGGTGAGGACCGCGACGTATCCGAGAAGGTCACCGGCGGCTTTTTCCAGACCGAATTCGATACCGACGTCTTCGGCTTCCGCATGACCGGCAATGCCGGCATCCGCTATGCGCATACCAAACAGGCGTCGACCGGCTATGTCAGCGGCACCGAGGTGACGGTGGAGCGGTCCTATGACGACTGGCTGCCGTCGATGAACCTGAACTTCTACCTTGCCGACAACCTCATCCTGCGCGGTGCGGTGGCAAAGGTGATCACCCGCCCGACGCTGGGCAGCCTGACCCCTGGTGGGTCGGTGGACCAGTTCAACTTCCGCATCACCTCGGGCAACCCGTTCCTGAACCCCTATCGCGCAACGACATTCGACGCGGCGCTGGAATGGTATTTCGCGCCGGGTGCGATCGTGTCGGTCGCGGCGTTCGCGAAGGAAATCCAGAGCTTCCCGCTGACCCAATCGACCCAGGGGACCTATGCGTCGAGCGGCCTTCCGACTTCGCTGCTGACCCCCGGAACACCGGCATATGACGCGATTGTCGGAGGTCTGAACCCGGGCCGCGAGTTTGAATTTCGGACCCCCTCCGATGGCCCCGGCGCGAGCCTGAAGGGCGTCGAGCTTGCGGTACAGCTGCCCTTTTCGGCATTTACCGACGCGCTGCGAAACTTTGGCTTTATCGGCAATGTGACGTTCGTCGACAGTGACGTCGATTATACGATCACCACGCCGGGAACGACGATCAACAACGCCAACGGCAACATCAACAACGGGCCTGCGCAGACCTTCACCCGCCCGCTTCTCAATCTCGCCAAGAAGGCCGCCAACGCCACCATCTATTACGAAGACGACCGCTTCTCGGCCCGCACTTCGGTCGCCTATCGCGACGGCTATCTCGACAGCACCAGCGGAAACCTCAACATCTTTGAGGGCTATACCGATACGGTGAACGTCGATGCGTCGATCCGGTACAAGATCACGCCTCAGGTTGAATTGTCGATCGAAGGGACCAACCTGCTCGACACGTATCGCGAACGCTTCGTCAACGATCCGGCGCAGCGCGGCTATGAGTATAACCATTTCGGGCGCGTGTTCATGTTCGGCGCCCGCTTCAAGATGTGACCGAGAGAGGGGGCATGGCGACCGTGAACGAAGCTCCCCTTCGGCTCGGTCGCCGTGCATTTCTCGTAACCGCCACGGGCGGCGCGGCGATGATCGCGTCCGTCGCCGCCCATGGCCAGACCGCGCCGCCGGCCACCGGAACGCCGGGGCCGGCGGGGCTTCCCGACCCGACCGAAACGATCGACCTGTGGCCAAAGGGCGCGCCCGGCCTGCCCGCCACGCCTCCGGTCGAGACGGTCACCGAACGCAGCACCGACCGCGACCTGTCCGACCGCGCCGTGCTCGGCATCACC
>JBHYGP010000584.1:0-8952 GCA_051858935.1 Sphingomonas sp. | reverse complement strand
CGTCGGATTACAACGTCGAGCGGGCGCAGCGCGGAATCGTGTACATCGACGAGATCGACAAGATCAGCCGCAAGGCCGAGAACCCGTCGATCACCCGCGACGTGTCGGGTGAGGGCGTGCAGCAGGCGTTGCTCAAGCTGATGGAAGGCACCACCGCTTCGGTACCTCCGCAGGGCGGGCGCAAGCATCCGCAGCAGGAATTCCTGCAGGTCGATACGACGAACATCCTGTTCATCTGCGGCGGTGCGTTCAGCGGCCTCGAAAAGATCATCGGCGACCGGCTTCAGGGCAAGTCGATCGGCTTCGGTGCCTATGTCGCAGCGCCAGAGGAACGCCGCACCGGTGAGACACTGCGCCAGACCGAGCCGGAAGATCTGCTCAAATTCGGGCTCATCCCCGAATTCGTCGGTCGTCTGCCGGTGGTCGCGACGCTTGAGGATCTCGACGTCGACGCGCTGATCAAGATCCTGACCGAGCCGAAAAACGCACTGGTGAAACAGTATCAGAAGCTGTTCGAGATGGAGAATGTGAAGCTGAGCTTCACCGACGACGCGCTGGTTTCGGTGTCGAAGAAGGCGATCGAGCGCAAGACCGGTGCACGCGGTCTCCGCTCCATCCTGGAGGGCATCCTGCTCGACACCATGTTCGACCTGCCCAGCATGGACGGGGTGGACGAGGTGATGATCGACAAGGACGTGGTCGCAGGGTCGAAGGATCCGGTGCGCGTCTATGCAAGCGAGAAGAAGAAGGCCGGCGACGCCGCCTGATCGGCTTCACCGCAGAAACATCGAACGGGCGTCGGGCAACCGGCGCCCGTTTCGCATTCACCGGCTCTTGAGCACGAACACCGGTCCCAGGTCGATCGTGTGCGCGGCACCGCCCAGCGTGAGCGCGATATTGGCGGTGCCGGCGGCATGGTCGCTCGCGGCAACCCCCTCGATATGCACCAGCTTCCATTCGGCGGTGAGTTGCACCGCGCCACTGACGATCGGAGCATAGGGCGGCGACGCCTGCTGGATTGCGCCTGATATGCTGGTTCGTCCGTCACTTCCGCCATCGGCGAGGCGTGCCCAGAAGGCGAGTACGAGCTTGTCGCCCTTCGCGATGGCACCCTGGATCGGCGAGGAAGCGCCGATATCCCATGCGTTGGTCGCCTGGGCCGGGATGGTTACGCGGATCGCGCCACCGCCCTGCACTGCGGCGTCCTTGCGTCCCTTGTGCGTCTGCCCCGGCCCATAAACGTTCCAGTTCGCACTCGGCTGGTTGAGCACCACCGGCTCGCTCGCCGATTGCCCCGACAGTGCCGGCGTCGCGGCCCCTAGCAGCAATGCTGCGATCACGTTTCTCATCGCATCTCTCCCCACATCCCGAGATTGCATCATTAAATATAACAACTACAGGATCAATATAGAACCAATAATCGGGGATGGCCGATGTCCACAAAGCCGTACCGCACCGGATTTCTCCTCGCGGCATTGATCGCGCTGGGTGGGCAGGCCGCTCCGCCCGAACCCCGCTACCAGCTGGTCTGGGCCGACGAGTTCGATCGCGACGGGCTGCCCGATCCGACCAAATGGAGCTGGGACACGCATGCCAACAAGACGGGCTGGTACAATCGGGAGCTGCAATATTATGCAGCCGACCGGGCGGAGAACGCGCGGGTCGAGGATGGCCGCCTGATCATCACCGCACGCCGCGAGACGCTGGCCGACCGCGCCGATCATGGCGGGCAGCGTTACACGTCCGCGCGGCTGATCACGAAGGGCAAGGCCGAATGGACCTATGGCATGATCGAGGTGCGCGCGAAGCTGCCCTGCGGCAAGGGCAGCTGGCCCGCGATCTGGATGCTGGGCGCGACGGCCAACTGGCCCGATGGGGGAGAGATCGACATCATGGAGCATGTCGGCCAGACGCCTGGCGACGTGTTCGGCACGATCCACAACCGCTCGACGGCGGGCACCTATGGCAATGGCGGCAAGATCCGTGTCGGAGATGCCTGCACCGCCTTTCACGACTATCAGATGGTGTGGACGCCGGACGCGATCAGCTTCGCGGTCGATGGCAAAGCGTATCACCGTTACCACAACGCCGGGACCGGCACGGCGCAATGGCCGTTCGACCAACCGCAATATCTGTTGCTCAATCTTGCCATCGGTGGCGCGATGGGAGGCGCGGTGGACGACACGATCTTCCCGGCGCAGTTCGAGATCGACCATGTCCGCGTCTATCAGCGCAGATGAGCTGGACCTGAGTCGCCCACAGCTTTAACCATGGTCGTTTGCCTCCGCTTAACCCGTCCTAACGATGTCTTCGCGGCCCGGGTGGGGATTTCACGGAGGCTGATTTGCGGTTTTACAAGGCGACGCGATTCCTGTTCCCGTCGAGCCTGCGGCTGCGGATGTTCACCATCTGCTTCATCGGCACCCACATCCCGCTGCTGACCTTTGCCGGGTGGCAGTTCGCCAGCGGCAGGATCGACTGGCCGGACCTTGGCATCGTGCTGGGCGCGACGCTGGTCGGGACGGTATTCACCCTGCTCGGCATCGACGGGCTGCTCGCCCCGGTGCGCGCGGCGACACAGGCGGTCCAGTCGCTGGAGCGCGAACAGTCCGAGGCGCTGGAGTCGGTCAAGGACGGCGACATGCTGGCCGAGTTGCTGATCGGCGTCACGCGCGCAAGCGAGGCGACCAAGGTTCGCATCGCGGCGCTCGACACGGCGGCGCATCGCGATCCCCTGACCGGCCTGCTCAACCGGCGCGGATTCCTGGTGCGTGCCGAGGTGGTGGGAGACGGTGCGATTGCATTGCTCGATCTCGACCGGTTCAAGTCGATCAACGACAGCTTCGGCCATGATGTCGGCGACGCCATCCTTCAGGATTTCGCCGCCTTTCTCGCACGCAGCGTGCGCCGCACCGATTGCGTCGGGCGCTGGGGCGGGGAGGAGTTCGCGGTGCTATTCCCCGATACGTCCGAGGAGGAAGCGGCAGCGATCCTGCGCCGCCTGACCCAGCGGCTGGCCAAGGGGTTGATCGAGCGCCCCGATGGCGAACCAGTCACCTGTTCGGGCGGGGTGGTCGGCATCGACTTCGAGCCGATGCCGCTCGCCATGTCGCGCGCCGACGCCGCGCTCTACGCCGCCAAGCGCTCCGGCCGTAACCAGCTGCGCGTCGGCGAAGCACACGCGCTGGTGGAGTGATCGACTAACCGGGCGTCTGCATTGCTTCGATCGCCGGGCTCCGGCGCAGCACGCGCGCCATCGGGTCGATCACGACATGCGCGTCGGCAGGGATGGTAAGCGTTTCCCGGCCGCCCTCCATTGCGACCCGCTGCACCCTGCCATCGACCTGCACCTCGACCGGAAGCGGGAAGGGGTGCCCAACCGGCGTCTTCCATTCCAGCGTCAACCGTTCGCCGTCGCGCGTCTCAACCAGTTCGGGCAGTGCTGCCGAGCGCAGATAGACGTCGTAGAACCAGCCAAGGTCGCGCCCCGCCGCAGCGTTCATCACCGCCTGAAACTCATCGGTTGTCGTGAAACGCGGCTTGAAGTTGCCGGGCTTCGGGTCCGGCCGCCCATAGACCAGCCGCGTCGTCGCATCGAAAAACGCCTTGTCGCCGATCAGGTAACGCAGCGTGTGTAGCACCCACGCCCCCTTGTAATAAATGTCCTGTCCCGGCCCGCCCTTTTCGAGTTGATAGACCTCATCTGACGTGCGCGAGCGCCCCGAGACCAAAGGCTGGCGGTTGACGATGTTCTTGCGCTGCTCCGCCATCATCGCGGCATAGCGCGCCTCGCCCTCGCGCCACTGGCCGTAGAGCGGCTGCATATATTGGCCATAGCCCTCGTGCAGCCAGAAATCGTCCCAGTCGGCGGCGGTCATCTGGTTGCCGAACCATTCGTGCGCCAACTCGTGGTGGAACAGCCAGTCGAACCCGGTCGCGTCCTTGCGATAATCGTTGCCGTATGCGTTGACCGTCTGATGCTCCATGCCGAGATGAGGGGTCTCGACCACGCCCAGTTTTTCGTGGGCGAAGGGGAAGGGGCCAATCATCGCCTCATAGAAATCGAGCGTCGGGGCGAACTCGGCGAACAGCCCGGCGGCCTTGGCGTCCTTGCCGATCAGGTGCCACAGATGCAGCGGCACCTTGTTCCTGAACTTGCTGGCGTAATTCCCGCTGATCTCGCGATACGGGCCGATGTTGATCGCGACCAGATAGGGGTTGATGTCGCGCGCCTCCCAGGTCCAGCGCGCGCGGCCGCCCGGCATCGGCTGGACCGACACCAGCCGCCCGTTCGCGATCGCCGCCTCGCCGCCGGTGGTGATCGCCATGCGGATCGACTTCACCTCGCCCGCCGGAAAATCGAGACACGGCCAGAACAGGTCGCAGCCATAGCCCTGCGCGGTGGTTGCGACCCACGGCTTGCCCTGCCAGCTCGACCAGACGAACCCGTCATCCCACGGCGCATTCACCGCCTCGTGCGGCCGCCCGGCATAGGCGATGCGCGCGGTGACCGTGCTGCCGGCCGCCACAGGCTTAGGCAGGTCGATGCTCAGCCGCCCCTCCGGGTTGCGCCACGTGCCCGCGCGTAGTGCCCTCCCGTCGATCTCCACGCCCGAGACATGAAAATTCTTGTCGAGATCGATCAACAACCGTGTCTGCCGCACACTGGTGGTCAGCCGTAGCGTCGCGGTGCCGGCCAGATATTTCCGCCCCGGATCGACCTCCAGATCCAGCTCGACGTGCTCCAGCCGCAGCGCCGCGCGTTCGGGCTCGATCTCGCCCCCAGAGCGCGCCGTGAGATCGGTGATCGGCGGCTCGCCCTTTTGCGCCAGCGCCGAGGCGGGAAGGGCGGTCAGCGCCAGTGCCGCAACGACCGCATTGATGCGACGCACCCGCTCCCCATATACAAGGACGAATCTGCCCCCTGACGGCAGCACCGGAGTGTTCATGAAGTCTTCCTATCCCGTCCTGCCGCTGCGCGACATCGTCGTGTTCCCGCACATGATCGTGCCGCTGTTCGTCGGGCGCGACAAGTCGGTCGCTGCCCTTGAGGCCGCGATGGCCGACGACAAGGAAATTTTCCTCGTCGCCCAGCTCGATCCTGCCAATGACGACCCCGGTCGCGACGACCTGTATGATATCGGCGTCTCGGCCGAGGTGATGCAGCTGCTCAAGCTGCCCGATGGCACCGTGCGCGTGCTCGTCGCGGGCAAGGAGCGCGGCAAGCTGGAAACGATGGCGGAGAAGGACGGCTACCTCACCGCGACCGTTTCGCCGGTCGTAGACAAGCCGGCGACCGGAACCGAGACCCAGGCGCTGATGCGATCGGTGGTCGAGCAGTTCGAGAATTACGCCAAGCTCAACCGCAAGCTGCCCGCCGAAACTGCGGTCCAGTTGGGTGAGATCGAGGAAGCATCGCGCCTTGCCGATGCGGTTGCGGGCAACATCGCGGTCAAGGTCGCCGACAAGCAGAGCCTGCTGGTCGAGGACGACCCCCAGAAGCGCCTCGAGATGGTGTTCGCCTTCATGGAGGGCGAACTGGGCGTGCTTCAGGTCGAGAAGAAGATCCGCTCGCGCGTGAAGCGCCAGATGGAGAAGACCCAGCGCGAATACTATCTCAACGAGCAGTTGAAGGCGATCCAGCGCGAGCTGGGTAACGAGGGCGAGGAGGGCGAGGGCGACGAGATCGCCGAGCTGACCCAGAAGATCGCCACGCTCAAGCTGTCGAAGGAAGCGCGCGCCAAGGCGCAGGGCGAACTCAAAAAGCTCAAGGCGATGGCACCGATGAGCGCCGAGGCGACCGTCGTGCGCAACTATCTCGACGTGCTGCTGGGCCTGCCCTGGGGCAAGAAGTCGAAGCTCAAAAAGGATCTGGTCGAGGCCGAAGCGGTGCTCGACGCGGATCACTATGGGCTGGAGAAGGTCAAGGACCGCATCGTCGAATATCTCGCGGTGCAGGCGCGGACCAACAAGCTCAAGGGACCGATCCTGTGCCTTGTCGGCCCTCCCGGCGTCGGCAAGACGTCGCTGGGCAAGAGCATCGCCAAGGCGACCGGGCGCGAATTCATCCGCCAGTCGCTGGGCGGCGTGCGGGATGAAGCCGAGATTCGCGGCCATCGCCGCACCTATATCGGTTCGCTTCCGGGCAAGATCGTCACCAACCTGAAAAAGGCTGGCACCAGCAACCCGCTGTTCCTGCTCGATGAGATCGACAAGCTCGGCCAGGATTTCCGTGGCGATCCGGCCTCAGCGCTGCTCGAAGTGCTCGACCCGGAGCAGAACGGCAAGTTCCAGGATCATTATCTCGAGATCGACGTCGATCTGTCGGACATCATGTTCGTGACGACGGCCAACTCGCTGAACCTGCCTCAGCCGCTGCTCGACCGCATGGAGATCATCCGGCTGGAGGGCTATACCGAGGATGAGAAGGTCGAGATCGCCAAGGGCCATCTGCTCGCAAAGCAGATCGAGGCGCACGGCCTGAAGGCTGGCGAGTTCGAACTGACCGATGCGGGTCTGCGCGATCTGATCCGCTATTATACGCGCGAGGCGGGCGTCCGCACGCTCGAGCGCGAGATCGCCAAGCTGGCGCGCAAAGCGCTGCGTCGCATCCTGGAAGGGAAGGCGCAGAGCGTCGTTGTGACGCCGGACAACCTTCACGAATTTGCCGGGGTGCGGAAATACCGCTTCGGCATCGGCGAGGAAGAGCATCAGATCGGCGCGGTCACCGGCCTCGCCTGGACCGAGGTCGGCGGTGAACTGCTGACGATCGAGAGCGTCACCGTGCCCGGCAAGGGCGGCATCAAGACCACCGGCAAGATCGGCGACGTGATGAAGGAGAGCGTCGAGGCGGCGTTCAGCTTCATCCGGGCGCGCAGCCCCAGCTATGGCATCAAGCCGAGCATCTTCGCCCGCAAGGATATCCACGTCCATCTTCCCGAGGGCGCGGTGCCCAAAGATGGCCCGTCGGCGGGCATCGGTCTGGTCACTGCGATCGTCTCGACGCTGACCGGGGTTCCGGTGCGCAAGGATGTGGCGATGACGGGCGAGGTGACGCTGCGCGGTCGCGTGCTGCCGATCGGCGGTCTCAAGGAAAAGCTGCTCGCGGCACTGCGCGGGGGCATTGAGACCGTGCTGATCCCGCAGGAGAACGAGAAGGACCTGGCGGAGATCCCGGCGAACATCCGCGAAGGGCTTAAGATCGTACCCGTGGCGCATGTCGACGAGGTGCTGAAGCTTGCTTTGACGGAGCCGCTGGTCGCGATCGAATGGAGCGAGGCCGACGAGCTGGCGGTTCAACCGCCCGTGGCGACGCCGGATACGTTGCGCCATTGATGGTTAGGTGCGGGTAAAGCCACTTTTTCCCACCCTTTCCCGGTCATTATGCCGCTTTCCGCTTTACAGCGGCGTGCGGACAGGTTTTCCTGTTCCACCGGCGCTTTGGCGCCGAACGCTTTCCAGTACACGCCTATCAAGAAAAGCAGGGGTTCAAAGGGCATGAACAAACAGGAACTGATCGCCACGGTCGCCGACACCGCAGGTCTCAGCAAGGGGGATGCCAGCAAAGCGGTTGAGGCCGTGTTCGACGCGGTGACCACGGCGCTCAAGAAGGGCGACGAGGTTCGTCTCGTCGGCTTCGGCACCTTCTCGGTCTCGAAGCGCAAGGCGTCGACCGGCCGCAACCCGCGCACGGGCGAGCCGATGACGATCAAGGCGTCGTCGCAGCCCAAGTTCAAGGCCGGCAAGGGCCTGAAGGACGCGGTGAACTAAAAGGGGCCTATACGGGGCTGGACAAGCTGGTTCCGTCACCTTAGAGGCTCCGCTCCCCGGACCAGTTCGGGGAGTTCCGATCCGTCGGAGCCGCTGGAAACGCCCCATCAGGCCGATCCGGTATCGGGCGCGTAGCTCAGTGGTAGAGCACTGTGTTCACACCGCAGGGGTCGCTGGTTCAATCCCAGCCGCGCCCACCATTCCCAAAGGCCCGTCGGCATTGCCGGCGGGCCTTTTGCGTTTCGGCCTTCCCGCGCTGTTGCATTGCAGCAACAATATCAACCGATCGGACGGTCTTGGGCGTAACGGACACCATCGTCCAGCCGGAACGTCTTAACCGAAACCAACTGAAGACTCATAAATTCAGAGGGTTAGGTGCGGCTGCGTCAGTCCCGTGTCACGCGCATGTAACGCATTTCACAAAATCGTCATCGCATAGTCACTGAAGTTTCTCCCGAATCCCATCCCACCGTCACGCACGCACCCTAGCGCGGCTCGCGTGATCGGCAGGGGGAATGTTCCGAGTCGATCCAGGGCGCACGCCCATCATCCTGCAAACCGGGATCGACCGGAACGGAGAATTTCATGGCCGACTTCAAGCGTATCAGCCTCATCCTGATGACCAGCGTCGCGGGCGCCACGCTCGCCGCTTGCGACGGCGCATCCAGCGTTGCCTCGCCCGGCGAAGGCGTGATCGTCGTCCCGGCACCCACCCCGGCACCGGCCCCCTCGCCGACCCCGTCGCCGACGCCGACTCCCGGAACTCCGGCAGCCAGCTGCCCGACCGGCACCACCGATGCCGGCGTCGTCGGCAGCTTCCGCGGTTGCCGCATCCCGTCGCTGATCACCACCGCGGTGACGCTTCAGAAGCTTCCGGGCGTCGCTTATGAAATGAACGGCCGTGTCGACGTGGGCGTCGATCGTGGCGGTTCGGGCACCGGCGGCACCGCTGCCAGCCTGACGATCCAGCCGGGCGTGATCGTCTACGCCAACACGACCAATTCGGACAACGACTTCCTGGTCGTCAACCGCGGCTCGACCATCAATGCCGAAGGCACCGCGAGCCAGCCGATCATCTTCACCGCGCAGCAGAACCTGACCGGCGGCGTGACCGACGAATCGCAGGGCCTGTGGGGCGGCATCATCCTCGCCGGTCGCGCGCCGATCTCCAACTGCAACCTC
>JBHYGP010000583.1:0-8961 GCA_051858935.1 Sphingomonas sp. | reverse complement strand
AGGTGTCGCGCCGCCGTCGCGCACCCGTCGTTCCGATGCCGCGTCCGCGTCGCGCCCGTGTCGCGCCCGTGTCGCGTCGCCGTCGCCTGACCGGCGCAAACCCGTCCCAAACCGGTCTCTTTCCTATCCTTTCGCCCCGACACACCCCCCTTTTCGTCAGCATCGTCTGGACAGTCGCGCCATGAGCATCCCCCGCATCCTCATCATCGCCGGCTCCGACTCCGGCGGCGGGGCGGGGATTCAGGCCGATATCCGCACCGTCACCATGCTCGGCGGCCATGCGACCACCGCGATCACCGCGATCACCGCGCAGAACACGCTCGGCGTCACCGCCATCCACCCGGTGCCGGTCGACATCGTGCTGGCCCAGATCGACGCCGTCACCTCCGACATCGGCTGCGACGCGGTGAAGATCGGGATGATCGGATCGGCGGAGATCGCCCATGCCGTCGCCGACCGGCTGGAGGCGCTCGACTGCCCGATCGTGTTCGATCCGGTGATGATCGCCACCAGCGGATCGGTGCTCGCCGACCCGGAGACGATCGCCGCGTTCGAACGGCTGATGACGATCGCGTCGGTCGTGACCCCGAACCTTCCCGAACTGACCGCACTCGGCGGGCGACAGGCGGTGCTGGCCTATGGCTGCCATCTCGCCGAAAAGGGCGGGCACAAGGAGGGGCCGACGATCCTCGACCAGCTTTATGCGCCGAAGGACCGGCTGGTGATGGAGATCGAGGCGGAGCGGATCGACACCCCCGACACCCATGGCACCGGCTGCACTTTCGCCGCCGCGCTCGCCACCGGGCTCGGCTCGGGCCTGTCGATCGGCGAAGCGTTCATTCAGGCGGTCCGCTTCGTCCGCCTCGCGATCCTCAACGCCCCCGGATTGGGCGAGGGCCATGGCCCGGTCGGCCATGCGCTTGGCATGGTGCCGTTCGATGTCGTCGATGGCGAGGATGCGGACGACGACGATGCCTGACCTGACGTTCGAGCTACGCCACGCGATGCGCGGCCCGGTGGCCGGGGTGGACGAGGCCGGCCGCGGCCCGCTCGCCGGCCCCGTGGTCGCCGCCGCCGTCATCCTCGACCCCGCCTGCATCCCCGACGGCATCGACGATTCAAAGGCGCTGACCGCCGCCAAGCGCGCCGCATTGTGCGAAGCGATCCTGCGCTGTGCCCGCGTCGGCATCGGCATCGCCAGTGTCGAGGAGATCGACCGGCTCAACATCCTGTGGGCCACAATGCTGGCAATGACCCGCGCCGTCGCCGCGCTCGACCTGCCGCCGGCCTATGTCTTGGTCGATGGCAATCGCTGCCCCGACTGGCCCCACGCCAGCGAACCCGTCATCGGCGGCGACGCCCGCTGCCTGTCGATCGCCGCCGCCTCGATCGTCGCCAAGCACCGCCGCGACTGCATCATGGCCGAACGGGATGCGCTCCACCCCGGCTATGGCTGGGCCAGCAACAAGGGCTACGCCGCCCGCGTGCATCAGGAAGCGCTGCGCACCCTCGGCCCCACCCCCCACCACCGCCGCAGCTTCGCCCCGGTGGCACAGGCGGAACTGGATTTTGGCCCGGCGATGGCGGGAGCTGTGCGATGACGGAATGGACCTGTTTCGGCCCCGGAGCACGCCATACCGCACAGCCGCGTTGGACCGAGAGCTGTGGTCGCCACGGGTCGAGCGAAATCGAAATCCATCGCTGCGCCCTGTGCGACCAGCTCTATCACTATCGCACCTGGGAAGTGTCGGACTGGTCGGGCAGCGGCGACTATAGCGACGTCACGCGCGTCTGGACCGCGATAAACGTCGATGCCGCCAACCGGGTTCGTTCCGACGTGGCCTTCATCCCATCGGGCCAGAGCCATCGCGAAGAGAGCGGCTGGCGACGCGACGGATGACACGCTCTTTGACATGAGGGAAAAGGCCCGCCGCCACACCAAGGTGTGACGACGGGCCTCCTTTCCTCCCCAGGAAAGTTGGAGCGCGAGCCTCAGCGGCTACGCGGCAAACTGATTCATCGTGTTGTGCGCCCCGCCAGCCTTCAGCGCGGCCTCACCGGCGAAATATTCCTTGTGATCGTCGCCAATGTCCGACCCGGACATGTTCTGATGCTTCACACAGGCAATGCCCTGACGGATCTCCTGCCGCTGCACGCCCTTGACGTAGCCGAGCATCCCCATCTCGCCGAAATACTCCTTGGCCAGATTGTCGGTCGACAGCGCCGCAGTGTGATAGGTCGGCAAAGTGATGAGGTGGTGGAAGATACCGGCCCGCGCCGCCGCATCCTTCTGGAAGGTGCAGATCTTTTCGTCCGCCTCCTCAGCCAGCAGCGTGCCGTCATACTCCACGCTCATCAGCTTCGCCCGGTCATAGGCCGAAACGTCGAGACCCTGCTCCGCCCAGGCATCGAACACCTGTTGCCGGAAGTTGAGCGTCCAGTTGAAGCTCGGCGAATTGTTGTAGACCAGCTTGGCGTTCGGAACGACCTCACGGATCCGGTCCACCATCGACGCGATCTGTTCGATATGGGGCTTCTCGGTCTCGATCCACAGCAGGTCGGCGCCGTGCTGGAGCGACGTGATGCAATCGAGCACGCAGCGATCCGCCCCGGTCCCCTCGCGGAACTGGAACAGGTTCGATGGCAGCCGCTTGGGCTTCATCAGCTTGCCGCCACGATTGATGACGACATCGCCATTGACGCCCGACAGGTCGGTGACCTCCTCGCAATCGAGGAAGCTATTATACTGGTCGCCCAGATCGCCCGGCTCCTTGGAGTAAGCGATCTGCTTGGTCAGCCCCGCGCCGAGCGAGTCGGTCCGCGTGACGATGATCCCGTCATCGACGCCCAGCTCCATGAAGGCGTAGCGACAGGCGCGGACCTTCGCGAGGAAGTCCTCATGCGGCACGGTGACCTTGCCGTCCTGATGCCCGCACTGCTTCTCGTCGCTCACCTGATTCTCGATCTGGAGCGCACAGGCCCCGGCCTCGATCATCTTCTTGGCGAGCAAGTACGTCGCCTCTGCATTACCGAAGCCCGCATCGATATCGGCGATGATCGGCACGACATGCGTCTCGTAGTTATCGATCGCATTCTGAATCCGCGCCGCCTCGACTTCGTTGCCGGCATCCCGCGCCGCATCGAGATCGCGGAACATCATCCCCAGCTCGCGGGCATCGGCCTGCTTGAGGAAGGTGTAGAGTTCCTCGATCAGCGCCGGGACGCTGGTCTTCTCATGCATCGACTGGTCGGGCAGCGGCCCGAAATCGCTGCGCAGCGCCGCGACCATCCAGCCGGACAGGTAGAGGTAGCGCCGCTTGGTGCTGCCGAAATGCTTCTTGATCGCGATCATCTTCTGCTGCGCGATGAACCCGTGCCAGCAGCCGAGCGACTGGGTGTAGGCCGCAGGGTCGGCGTCATAGGCCGCCATGTCGCGGCGCATGATCCCGGCGGTGTACTTCGCAATGTCCAGCCCGGTGCGAAACCGGTTCTGCAACCGCATCCGCGCAACCGATTCGGCATCGATGCCGTCCCAGCGGCCCTGCTGTGCGTCGATGGGCTTGGCGGCCCGGGCGATCTCGTCGTGGTAGGTCATTGCGGCACCTCGCTTGGATTGCGAGTGTGATTATTCACTTGGCCCGGTAATTACCGATGAAATCACCGGGCAACCCGGTCGTCAGGTCGGCGGACAGCGGTCCATGGCGTGTCGTTTTGTAAATTTGTGACTGACTTCAGATCACCAGAATCGGACCCGGCGAGTCTTTTTCGCCACACCCCAAACCTAGTGCCTGTGGATAACTTTCGGACTCAACATGTGGATAAGTGCCGAAATGTTCCACCAAGTTAACGGAATCCCAAGCCTTTTCGTTAACCAATGTTCGCTTGACGGAGTCCTGAGTTCGTGGCGTTTCACCGGTTCAACGGGGTTTGGAGTGGTTAATGGGGGTCATCGAAAAGGTCGCTGAGGCGACGCAGGCAGCGGTCGAGGTGCGCACCCGCAGCTGGGTCGACGTGCTCCCGCTCGATTCGATCATCCAGCAGGATTGTATCGAGGCGATGCGTGCCCTGCCCGCCGCGTCGGTCGACATGATCTTCGCCGACCCGCCCTACAACCTCCAGCTCGGCGGCGACCTCAACCGCCCCGACGGCAGCCATGTCGATGCCGTCACCGACGATTGGGACAAGTTCGATTCGCTGTCCGCCTACGACGCCTTCACCCGCGCCTGGCTGGCCGAGGCGCGCCGCGTGCTCAAGCCGAACGGCACGATCTGGGTGATCGGCAGCTATCACAACATCTTCAAGGTCGGCTCGGCAATCCAGGATCTCGGCTTCTGGATCCTCAACGACATCATCTGGCGCAAGGCCAATCCGATGCCCAATTTCAAGGGCACCCGCTTCACCAACGCACACGAAACGCTGATCTGGGCGTCGATGGGCGAGAAATCGAAATACACGTTCAACTACCGCAGCATGAAGACGCTCAACGACGAGCTTCAGATGCGCAGCGACTGGGAATTCCCGATCTGCGGCGGGCAGGAGCGGCTGAAGAAGAACGGCACCAAGGTCCACCCGACCCAGAAGCCCGAAGCGTTGCTCTACCGCGTCATGCTCGCCTGTACCAAACCGGGCGACATCATCCTCGACCCGTTCTTCGGCACCGGCACCACCGGCGCGGTGGCCAAGCGCCTGCGCCGGCACTGGATCGGGATCGAGCGCGAAGGCAATTATGTCGAAGCCGCGCAGGAGCGCATCGCCGCGGCGCTGCCGCTCGACGAGAGCGCCGTCACGACGATGATGGCCCCGCGTCAGGCACCGCGCGTCGCATTCGGCACGCTGATCGAAACCGGCTATCTCAAGCCCGGCACCGTGCTGAGCGACGCCAAGCGCCGTTGGCGGGCGGTGGTGAAGGCCGACGGATCGCTGCTCACCGATTGCGGCGTGGCGGGATCGATCCACAAGGTCGGCGCGACGCTGCAGGGGGCGCCGTCGTGCAATGGCTGGACCTTCTGGCACCATGAAGGCGGCGAGCGGCTCCAGCCGATTGACACGCTGCGCCAGACCTATCTGCTCGCGACCCAGCCCTGACCTGCCATCCGTTTGTGCTGAGCTTGTCGAAGCACCGTCTCCCTCTCTAGAGGTAGGACACGCCCTTCGACAGGCTCAGGGCAAACGGAGTGATGGTGACCAACTTCTCCCCCGCCGCCCGCCTCTATCTCCGCCCGGTCGCGCCGGTCGACAGCCCGATCGGCTATGACGGCCAGGTGGCGCGCCTCGCCGGGGGGCTGAGCTGGTTCGCGGCGTACGAACTGATCGCCGTCGAGGGGGGCAAACGCGTCGCGCAGCAGCTGGTCCCGGTCGAACGCCTGCCCGGCCTGCTCACCCAGCTGCCCGACGCCCAAGCCGATCGCCTCCGCACCCTCGCCGCCGCCATCACCGCACCGCGCCCCGTGATCCGCGCGGGTGAGCGAACGCTGCGGCTGGACCAGCCGCTGGTCGCCGGCATCCTCAACGTCACCCCCGACAGCTTTTCCGACGGCGGCAAGCATGGCGACGACCCGGAAGCAATCGCGCAGGCTGGGTTCGACATGGGTGTGGCGGGCGCGTCGCTGGTCGATGTCGGCGGCGAATCGACCCGGCCGGGTGCGGAGCCGGTATGGGAAGGCGACGAGATCAAGCGCGTCGTGCCGGTGATCGAGCGGTTGGCAAAATCCGGCGTCCCCGTGTCGATCGACACGCGGAAGGCAACCGTGATGGAAGCCGCGCTCACGGCGGGCGCGCACATCGTCAACGACGTGGCCGCGCTGGCCTATGACCCGCGCGCGATTGAGGTCATCACCAGCGCCGGATGCCCGGTGATCCTGATGCATTCGCCCGATCCTGGCGCAAGTCCGCATGGCGGCAGCGGCTATCACGATCCGCTGATCGAAGTATTCGTCTGGCTCGAAGCGCGGGTCGATGCGGTGGTCGCAGCGGGCGTCCAGCGCAGCAATATCCTGATCGATCCCGGCATCGGCTTCGGCAAGTCGCTTGCCGACAACCTGGCGCTGATGAACGGACTCACCCTCTTCCATGGGCTTGGCCTGCCGATCATGCTGGGCGCGAGCCGCAAGCGGATGATCGGCGCGCTGGATCACGAGGCACCGGTCGAGCGCCGGCTTGGCGGATCGCTCGCGCTGGCGCTCAAGGGTGCCGAAGCGGGCTGCCAGTTGCTGCGTGTCCACGATGTCGCCGAGACGGTACAGGCGGTGCGCGTCTGGCGGGGGATGAAGGATCAGGGGCTCAGCGGGCGCTAGCGCAGGGGCTTGGCGGTACGCCGCAAACCCAATATCCCTGATGTCAGGAGGATAGCGGGGTATGCTCACGATTGGCCTGTGCTGCGCCGCATCGCTGTATATCGCTGTCCCGCCCGCCGATCCGGCGATCGTCGCACCCGCCCGCATCGCGAACTATCCGCGCGTTGCCGAAATTGAGGATACGACACCCGACCGGAGCTCGCCCCGACCCGAGGCCCGGCGCACGGAGGACGGCGTGATCGGCCATTTGCGTTCGATCCCGTGGGAGGCGGGCGGGCTTGCGGCAGGGGTTACCGCGCTGGGCATCGCCAACTGGAATTGGGGCAGCTCCGGCTTCCACTTCAATTCCGAAGGCTGGTTCGGCCGCGACACCAGCAGCTTTGGCAGCGACAAGCTCGGACATGCCTATTCGACCTATGTGATGACCGAATTCCTCGGCGCGGCGATCCGCGGCAATTCGGATCGGCCCAAGGGGGCACAGATCAGCGCGGCGGCGATCTCGATGGCGCTGATGACCTATGTCGAGGTGTTCGACGGCTTTTCCGACGATCACGGATTTTCATGGGAAGACATGGCGGCAAACACCGCCGGCGCGGCGCTATCGGCGCTGCGCCACACGGTTCCGGGCCTTAATGACAAGCTGGATTTCCGGCTCGAATATATCCCGTCGGGCAATGTCGGCTGGCGACCGATCACCGACTATTCGGGCCAGCGCTATTTGTTCGCGCTCAAGCTTGCCGGCTTCAAGCCGTTCGAACGCGGGCCGCTACGCTTTGTCGAACTGCATGGCGGCTATTATGCGCGCGGGTTCACCGAGAAGGAAAAGCTGGCCGGTGTTGCGCCCAGGCGCGCGCTGTTTTTCGGGGTCGGCTTCAACCTGCAACAGCTGATCTCGCGCAAGCGCGGCGAGAAAAGCGGCGTGCACCGCGCAGCGCGGTCGGTGCTGGAATATGTGCAGGTGCCGTACACGGCAGCCTATTCGCGCTGACCCTTAGTTCAAAGGCCCCGGACGGGTACGCTGATCGACATAGGTACGCTGGACGGTGAACGGGCTCACCCGGCCATCACGAAAGCGGTCGCGGCGGCGTTCGGCCTCGGCACCGATTTTTTCAAGGCTGTCGATCAGATCGTCGAGGTTGCGGCGGCGCTCGACCGGCGTCGCGTCGCGGCATTCGTCCATGCACGCAGCGACCAGGTCGGGGACGCGGCGGCGGATCACATTGGCCCAGTCGACCGCATCGGTCGCAAGCGAATCGCTGTCGGCAATGGCCAGCAGCCGCGCACAGCTGGTCCGCGCCGCCGCGACCCGGCTGACCGCCCAGTCAGCTTCGGCAGCAGCGAGCGTCCACGCCGCCTCGAGCGGATCGCCCGGATCCGCCGCCTGCCCTCGACGCAACCGATAACGGTCGAGCTTCGCGCGCAGCTGACGAATGCCGAACCACGCGCCAAATGCCGCCGCACCGGCGGTGACGAGCAGCACGGCGATCACCGCAAGCGCGAGAAAGGCGGCAGCGAAGACAAGGAAGCGTAGCATCGCCCGACTATATGGGATCGCGCCGGCGCTTCGCCAGCCTCAGAGCGTGTATCCGCCGTCGGCGAGCAACGTCGTACCGGTAATCAGCGCGCCCTGATCGCTCAGCAGGAATGCGATCTGCGCCGCCACCTCCTCTGCCGTGGCATAGCGGCCCAGCGGCGTGGCCATCGCGGCGAGTTCAGCAAAGGCGGCGTCGCGTCCCACCTGCGCCGCACGCTCCGCGAACATCGGCACCGCGTCCCATACCGGCGTCTCGACCCCGGCGGGGGCGATGGCGTTGACGCGGATGCCGTCCGCCGCCCCCTCCTTTGCCGCGACCTTGGCGAGGTGGATCAGCGCCGCCTTGGAGCAGCCATAAGCGGCGACCCCCGGCTCGGCCTTGATCCCCGCCGCCGACGCGGTCAGCACGATGCTGCCCCCGCGCCCCGTCATCGCCCGCATCGCCGCGCGCAGCGTCAGGAATGCGCCATCGAGATTGACCGACAGATGCGCCGCCACTCGGCAAAGTCGAGCGACGCGATCGGCCCGGCCCCCGCGACCCCGGCATTGACCACCGCGTGGTCGAGGCCGGTCAGATCGAGGCGGTCCCACAGCGCCGCATCGGCAACATCGCCGACCACAAGCACGACGTCACCCGATAGCATCAGCGCGTCGAGCGCGACCGCGTCGCGATCGACCAGGATCAACCGCCCCGCGCCCGCTTCCGCCAGATACTGCGCGACCGCTTTCCCGATCCCGGACGCCGCCCCGGTGACCAGTGCAGTCCGCCCTTCAAACCCGTGTCTCATGGGTGTATCATCGCATGGTTACGACCGAAGAGTCGAACCTGGTTTAGGAGGCAGCCATGCGCGAGGCCTATGACCGTTACTCGAACATCTCGATCCTGTTGCACTGGCTGATTGCGGGCCTGTTGATCACCAATGTCTTGATCGCCATCGCGATGCACAGCGACCCGGCCTGGTTCGTCTGGCACAAGTCGATCGGCATTGCGGTGCTGTTGCTGACATTTGTGCGGATCCTGTGGCGGATGACCCATCCCTGGCCGCGCTTCCCGGACACGATGCCGAACTGGGAACGCGCCGCGTCGCGCATCACGCATATCGCCTTCTATGTCCTGCTGTTGGCGGTGCCTTT
>JBHYGP010000582.1:7837-8981 GCA_051858935.1 Sphingomonas sp. | reverse complement strand
GTGTCCGCGCCGCGCGCCGTCTCGACCGCCTGCGCGATGCGCTGGCGGTTCTCGGCAGGGTCGGCGAGCTTCACCTCGTCCGCCCACCAATCGTCATTCTCGGTGATCTTGACGCCCTGCGCATGGACGATCTTTGCCTTGTCGCCGACCAGCGCGCGGATCCCCGTGAGCGGTGACACCGTCTCGGGCGGGATGCCATAATAGCCGCCGAGCCGCGCGACATCGGCATTGGGGCCGATCACGGCAATCGTCTGCTGCGCGTCGAGCGACAGCGGCAGCGTCGCGCCTTCGTTCTTGAGCAGCACGAACGACTTGGCGGCCGCCTTGCGCGCCAGTGCGACGGACTCGGGGCTGTGGTTGATCTTCGTATCCGCCAGCTTCGCGTAGGGATTTTCAAACAGCCCCGCGCGGAACTTGATGCTCAGCATCCGCGCGGCGGCGGTGTCGATCGCCGACTGACTGACCTCGCCCTTGCGCACCGCGTCGATCAGGGTCGAATAGGCGGTGGCGTTGGGCAGCTCGCTGTCGACCCCCGCCGCGAGCGCACGCTTGGCCGCTTCGGCGTTCGACCCGGCGATGCGGTGGATGCCGACCATCTGTTCGATCGCATAATAGTCGCTGACCACCGCGCCCGGAAAATTCCATTCGCCGCGCAGCACGTCGCTCAGCAACCATTTGCTCGCATGGCTCGGCACGCCGTCGATTTCGTTATAGCTCGCCATCACCGCCTCGACCCCGGTGCGGGTGACCACGGCTTCGAACGGCGGGAAGAAAATCTCGCGCAGCGTGCGTTCGGCGATCGGGGCGGGGCCGATATTGGTGCCGCTTTCGGGCTGGCCATGCCCGGTCATGTGCTTGAGCGTCGCGAACACCTTGCCCGGACCGAGCACGCGCGCGCGGTTGGTGCCCTGAAGCCCCTCGACCGCCGCGACGCCCATTTCGGAGACGAGGTGCGGGTCTTCGCCGAACGTCTCCTCGATCCGCCCCCAGCGCGGGTCGCGCGCGACATCGACGACCGGGGAGAGGACGAGGTGGACGCCGCGCGCCCGCACCTCGCGGGCGATGGCGGCGTTGATGTCGCGGATCAGGTCGGGGTCCCAGGTCGAGGCGAGGCCGATCGCCTGCGGGTAGCTGGTCGCATCCT
>JBHYGP010000582.1:0-7827 GCA_051858935.1 Sphingomonas sp. | reverse complement strand
GCGGCGAGGCCGTGCAGCGCCTCCTCATGGAACAGCACCGGAATGCCCAGCCGCGTATCCTCGACCGCCCATTTCTGGACCGCGTTCACATAGGCGATGCTGTCTGCGATGCTGCGCGGCGGGGTAACGCGCGGCGACGCCGGACCCTTGCGGTCCGACGGGCGCGCAAGCTGGCCGATGCCATGCGGATGCTTCGCCTTCGCCTTGGCGGGATCGAACCGGTCCTGCGCGTCCTGAATCTCGACCTTGGTATCCCAGACCGATGTGATCTGGGCGATCTTCTCCTCCAGCGTCATCCGCGCGAGCAGGTCGGCGACGCGCGTTTCGAGCGGGAGCTTTGCGTTGCGATAGGGCGCGTCGGCGGGCGGGCTTTGGGATGCGTCGGCCTGAGGGGCGGGCGGGCTGGCCAGCACGGCAGGCGTCGCCGTTACGCTCGCCAGCAACAGGGCGACCCAAGCCTTTCGCATCCCAAACTCTCCCGTCACGACCGCGAAAACGGTCTTTATTGTTAGCGCTAACATGATATGAGGCGATTGAACTTGTCAACCCGCGACCGGCCAAATCATGGGGCGGCGCAGGGCGAATGGGGTGAGGATGATGATCGTGCGGCTGTGCGCCCTGTTGCTGGTTGTTGCGTCGATGGCGACGGGCGGGACCGCGCGCGCGGAGGACGGCTATCGCCTGTGGCTTCGCAATGCGCCGGTCGCGGATGCTGCGCAGCATAAGCCCGCGACGGTCGCCCTGACCGGCAGCGATTCGTCAACCGCACGGCTGGCACGCGACGAATTACAGCGCGGCCTTGCCGAGCTGCGACTTGCACCAGCGATCAGTCTCCGCAAGGTCGCGAAGGCGGGCCAGCGCGAAGGCGCGTTCCGCATCAACGGTGCGCAGATCACCGCTACCAGCGACACCGGCCTGCTCTACGGTGCGTTCGCGCTGCTGCGCGAACTGGGGCAGGGGAAGTCGCTGTCGGCGATCCGGCTCGACGAGGCTCCGGCCTACGACCTGCGCATGCTCAACCATTGGGACAATCCCGACGGGCATGTCGAGCGCGGCTATGCCGGTCGGTCGATCTTCGACTGGTGGCATCTGCCCGGCCATGTCGATGCGCGGATGACCGATTATGCGCGCGCCAATGCCTCGATCGGCATCAACGGCGTGGTGATCAACAACGTCAATGCGCGCGCGATGATGCTGGAGCCGCGCTACATCGCCAAGGTCAAGGCGCTCGCGGACACGTTCAGGCCGTGGGGCATTCGCGTGTACGTTTCCGCCCGCTTCTCCGCGCCGCGCGACATTGGCGGGCTCAAGACCGCCGACCCGCTCGACCCGGCGGTGCGTACGTGGTGGAAAGCGAAGGCCGACGAGATCTACGCCGCGATCCCCGATTTCGGCGGCTTTCTGATCAAGGCCAATTCCGAAGGTCAGCCGGGGCCACAGGATTATGGGCGCAGCCATGCCGACGGCGCGAACATGCTGGCCGAGGCGATCGGCGACCGCGGCGTCGTGATCTGGCGTGCCTTCGTCTATGCCGCCGAGAACAAGGAGGATCGGGCGAAACAGGCGTTCACCGAATTCCAGCCGCTCGACGGCAAATTTGCGAAGAACGTGGTCGTGCAGGTCAAGAACGGCCCGATCGACTTCCAGCCGCGCGAACCGTTCCACCCGCTGTTCGGCGCGATGCCGAAGACGCGGCTGAGCCTCGAGCTTCAGATCACCAAGGAATATCTCGGCTTCGCGTCGCACCTCGCGTTCCTCGGCCCGCTGTTCGAGGAGGCGCTCGATGCCGATACGGGGCGTAGCGGCAGCGTTGCGCAGACGGTCAGGGTCATCGCCGGGGTCGCCAACACCGGCAGCGACCGCAACTGGACGGGATCGCATTTCGATCAGGCCAACTGGTACGCCTTTGGCCGGCTGGCGTGGAACCCGGAGCTGCCGAGCGAGACCATCGCCCGCGAATGGGCGGCGCAGACCTTCAGCCGTGATCCCGCCTTCCTGAACGCGGTCGTGCCGATGATGATGGCGAGCCGCGACGCGGTGGTCGATTACATGACCCCGCTCGGGCTCGCGCATGTCATGGGCACCGGTCATCATTATGGCCCCGCGCCCTGGGTGTCCGATCTCGCCCGGCCAGAATGGAATCCGGTCTATTACCACCGCGCCGACCGCGACGGCATTGGCTTCGACCGGACTGCGGCGGGCAGCGACGCGCTCGCACAGTACGCACCCGGCATCGCGCAGCAATTGCTGGCGGACGAGGAATTGCTGCTGTGGTTTCGCCGGGTACCGTGGGACCATCGGATGAGAAGCGGTCGGACCTTGTGGGAGGAACTGCCGCGGCGCTACGATCGCGGCGTCGCGGTGGTTGCACAGATGGGCTCGACCTGGGCGACACTCGCTCCCTATCTCGATGCACAGCGGCATCGCGCGGTCGCCGATTTCCTGAAGATTCAGCTCGACGAGGCGCAATGGTGGCGCGATGCCAGCCTCGCTTACTGGTCCGCTACGTCCGGTCGCGCGCTGCCTGCGGGGCATGCCGCACCGCTGCACCCGCTCAGCTGGTATCAGGCGCAGAGCTTCCCCGAAGCCCCGGGCGAATGATTGCGCTCCCAGATCCGGTTACGCCGCGCTTGCTGCAAGAGGCAAACGGGGCGTATGTGCCGTGACCATGGCCTCACCTGCATCCCCCAAGCCCCGTTCGTCCCGTCGCCGTGGTGGCGCTCCCACCATCGCCGATGTTGCCGCCGAGGCGAAATGTTCGCCAATGACGGTCAGCCGGGTGATCAACGGCGAAGGCAATGTGCGCGAGAATACGCGCGAACAGGTGCTGGCCGCGATCGCAAAATTGAACTTCGCGCCCAACCGCGCCGCGCGCAGTCTGGCGGGCGGTGAGCAGCTGCGCATCGCGCTGATGTTCGACAACCCTTCGGCATCCTACCTCAGCGAATTCCTGATGGGGGCGCTGGAAGAGGCGAGCCGCGCCGACATCCACCTCGTCGTCCAGAATTGCGAGAATGCCGCAGAGGCCAAGCCGCTGGTCGTCCATCTGATCGAGGGCGGGATCAAGGGCTTCATCCTTCCCCCGCCGCTCTGCGATGATCAGAGTGTGCTCGACCTGATCACCGATGCCGGTGCGGTCGCGATCGCGGTGGGGCCGGGCAAGGCGAGCGGATCGCATGCGGCGGTGCTGATCGACGATTTCCAGGCCGCTTACGACATGACGCGCCACATTATCGACCTTGGCCATACGCGCATCGGCTTCATCATCGGCAACCCCGAACAGGTGTCGAGCGGACGCCGTCTCAATGGCTACAAGGCCGCGCTCGAGGCCGCCGGCATCCCGGTGCGCGAGGAGCTGATCGCGCAGGGGCGCTTTACCTATCGCTCGGGCATGCAGGCGTCTGAGCGGCTGATCTCGGTCGATCCGCGCCCGACCGCGATCTTCGCATCGAACGACGACATGGCCGCCGCGACCGTGGCAGTCGCGCACCGGCTGCACCTTGATGTGCCCAACGACATCACCGTCTGCGGCTTCGACGATACCGCGATGGCGAGCACGATCTGGCCCGAACTGACCACGATCCGCCAGCCGATCCGCGGCATGACCGCCTGGGCGGTGTCGGCGGCGGTACGCATCCTCAAGTCGCGCCGCAACGGCGAGCGGCTTGAGGTCGAGCAGAAGACCCTGCCCTACACCTTGGTCCGCCGCGATTCGGATTCCGCGCCGACGCTCGCCCGCCGTGCGTCGCGCAACCAGGAGCCCTGATGCCTGACGACATTCCCGCGCGGCTGCGCTCGCGCGACTGGTTCGACAATCCCGAACGCTGGGACATGACCGCGCTCTATCTCGAGCGGTTCATGAACTATGGCGTCACGCCCGAGGAATTGCAGTCGGGCAAGCCGATCATCGGCATCGCCCAATCGGGCAGCGACCTGTCCCCGTGCAACCGCATCCATCTCGATCTGGCGAAGCGCGTGCGCGACGGGATCCGCGATGCGGGCGGCATTCCCATCGAATTTCCGGTCCACCCGATCTTTGAGAATTGCCGCCGGCCGACGGCGGCGCTCGACCGCAACCTTGCCTATCTCGGGCTGGTCGAACTGCTCAACGGCTATCCGATCGACGGCGTGGTGCTGACCACCGGCTGCGACAAGACCACGCCGAGTCAGGTGATGGCGGCGACCACCGTCGATATCCCCGCGATCGTGCTGTCGGGCGGGCCAATGCTTGACGGCTGGCATGAGGGCGAACTGGTCGGCTCGGGCACCGTGATCTGGCGCAGCCGCCGCGCGCTGGCGGCGGGCGAGATCGACGAGGCTGAGTTCCTGCGCCGCGCGACCAGCAGCGCGCCCTCGGCCGGGCATTGCAATTCGATGGGCACCGCATCGACGATGAACGCGGTGGCCGAAGCGCTCGGCCTGTCGCTCACCGGCTGCGCGGCGATCCCGGCGCCCTATCGCGAACGCGGGCAGATCGCCTACCGCACCGGCCAGCGCATCGTCGAGATGGTGCGCGAAGATCTGCGCCCGTCGAAGATCCTGACGCGCGAGGCGTTCCTCAACGCCATCGCCACGGTCACGGTGTGCGGCGGATCATCCAACGCCCAGCCGCACATCGTCGCAATGGCGCGCCATGCCGGGATCGAGCTCGAGCCGGAGGTCTGGTACGATCACGGCTACCATCTGCCGCTGCTGGTCAACATGCAGCCGGCGGGGAAATATCTCGGCGAGCGTTTCCACCGCGCGGGTGGCGTGCCTGCGGCCATGTGGGAATTGCTGCAGGCAGGGAAGCTGCACGGCGATTGCCTGACCGTCACCGGGCGCAGCATCGCCGAGAATCTGGCGGACGGCGAAAGTAATGATCGCGAAGTGATCCGGCCATTCGCACATCCGCTGCAAGAGAATGCCGGTTTCCTCGTCCTCAGCGGCAATCTGTTCGACTTCGCGATCATGAAGACATCGGTGATCTCGCCCGAATTCCGCCGTCGCTATCTGTCGCGACCGGATGCGGAGAATGTGTTCGAGGCGCGGGCGATCGTGTTCGACGGGTCGGACGATTATCACCACCGGATCAACGACCCCGATCTCGACATCGACGCGGACTGTATCCTCGCAATGCGCTCGTCGGGCGTACTCGGCTGGCCGGGTTCGGCGGAGGTCGTCAATATGCAGCCGCCCGACGCGCTGATCCGCGCTGGCGTGAACTGGCTACCGACGCTCGGCGACGGGCGCCAGTCGGGGACGTCGGACAGCCCGTCGATCCTCAATGCCTCGCCCGAGAGCGCGGCGGGCGGCGGGTTGGCGTGGCTGCGGACGGGCGACACGATCCGCATCGATCTGAATAGTCGCCGCTGCGATATGCTGGTCGCGCCGGACGAGATCGAGCGGCGCAAGGGCGACGGTCTGCCGCAGGTTCCGGCGAGCAACACGCCATGGGAACAACTTGCGCGCGAAAAGACCGGGCAACTCGCCGAGGGCGCGGTGCTGGAGTTCGCGCTCGACTATCGCCAGACGTCCAAGACGCTGCCGCGGCACAATCATTGAAGTCGGACGAAACGTGCAACTCTGCGCTCCTGCGAAGGCAGGAGCCCAGGGTCGCACGCGACTCGCTTTTGGCTCTGGGCTCCTGCCTTTGCAGGAGCACGTCCAAGCGCAATCGGGCGCGTTCCTGCTACTCGACCACCAGTTCGAACGACGTAGGCGTCATGTTCGCCGCGTCGTAGAGATTGACCACCGGCGTATCCGCCCAGGCATAGCGCACCCGCGTCACCGGCTGGCCGTCGCCCAGAACCCGGACGCTGCCACCCTCGACCCGCGCCGCTGCAAAGCGACAGCTCTGCGCACACAGCTCGAACCCGATCGGCGCGCCGCTCCAGCCCGCCAAGGCACCCTCGACCCCGCTGAACGCCACAACCACATCGCCGCCATCACGCCGCGCCGACACCGCCTGCGGCCCCGGCTTGCCCAGCGCGGCGCGGGCGAGGCGCTTGCCCAGCTCGTTCTTGTCGCCGGGATGGATATCGGTGCGTGAGCCGAGGTCGATCGCCGACACCAACGCCGTCCCCGGCGTCGCCGCCACCGCGCGCCGCTGCTCGTCGCGCAACCGGCCCCAGCCGCTCTCGACCGGCGCCGCGCCCGGCGCGCCATAACCCGCCAGTCCGACGACAAGCACCGGCAGTGCAGGATCGCCCGACTGGCGGCGATATCCGTCGATCAGGCCGCGTAGCCGCACGTCATAGCCGGTCTGGCCGCTGTCGCTCTCGCCCTGATACCAGGCGACGCCGCGCAGTCCGATCCCGCCGAGCGGCGCGACCATCGCATTGCCGATCAGGCCGAGGCCCGCAATATTGTCCCAGGGCGGACGCGGCGGCGCGCCCTTGGCTGCCGAGATCCAGTAGCGCCATTGATCGCCCAGTGGGATGCTCGACCCGTCGGCAAGGCTCAGCTTCAGCCGCTCGGCCGGCCCCATAAAGCCGCCGGTGCCGTAGCTGTTCCACACCGCGACCACGACCTCGTTCGCCCCGGCCTTCCAGTAATTCCCCGGCACCTTGTAATCGCGCGGGTTGGACCAGCCAAAGCTGTTGCCGACCGGCTTGCCGTTGACGAATGCCTGATCGCCATCGTCGATAATGCCGAGCGACAGGGTCGCCCCGCCGCGCGCTTGTTCCGGCGTCAGCGTGACCGTGCGGCGGAACCACGCCCAGCCGGTGAAGCCGCGCAACGGCGCTTCGCCAAGGCCATCCCACGGCCCCACGCCGGGGACAGGCGACCAGCTTACCGCATCGGGCGTGGCCCATGGCTCGGCCTTGTCCTGCGTCTTCCACCAGTCGATCCAGCGCGGCGCGAACTGCACGTTCGCGGCGAGCGGGTCGCGGTCGTAGAGTGCGAGCAGGGCGGCATCTTCGGCCCCGTAGATCGCGCGCGTCGCTACCGGATCGAGCCAGGCGCGGATCGCGGTGCCGCCCCAGGTCGCGTCGATCAGGCCGATCGCGACGCCGGGCTCGGCCTTGCGCAGTTCGCGCGCCATATACCAGCAGGCGGCGGAGAATTCGGGGGCGGTGTCGCGGGTCGATGCCTGCCAGCTCGCGGGTTCGCCGAAGCTGCGACGCGGCTGGGTCGCCGTCGCCTTGGGCACGGTCAGCATCCGCAGCATCGGATCGGCGGCGCTGTTCATCTGGTTGTCGAAGTCGAGCGCGCGGCGCACCGGAAATTCCATGTTCGACTGGCCCGAACACAGCCAGACATCGCCGACCATCACGCCGTTCGCTTCGACGGCAGCGTCGAGCGTCGCGGCGCGCAGCACATACGGCCCGCCCGCCTTCATCGCGGGGAAGGTCGCGCGCCATTGGCCGTCCTTGCCCGCCTTTGCCTGAACGATCGTGTCGCCAAGCGTGATGGTCAGGTTCGCGCCGGGTGCGGCTGAACCCTCGACCACGATCGGCTTGTCGCGCTGGAGCACGCCCTGATCGCCGATCGCGGGGCTGAAGGTGAGTTGCGCGACGGCGGGCAGGGGGGCGAGCGCCGTTGCGGCGAGCAGGGCGGTCACGCCCCTCATGCGACGTGTGCCCGCGCGAGCTTGTGGCCGGGCACCTGCGCGTCGAAGGCGAACAGGTCGCCGGCGTGCGGCTGGGCGGCGCGCTGCTCGGCGTTCAACCCCTTGGCGGCGGTGGTGGCATAGAGCGTGTTCAGCCCCTCGCCGCCGAACGCCAGCTTGGTGACGTTGGCGACGGGCAGGCGGACGAACTCGATCTCGCGCCCGGCGGGATCGAAGCGGCGCGCGCCATGCCCGGCGAAAAAGCCGACCCAGACATTGCCCTCGACATCGGT
>JBHYGP010000581.1:701-9010 GCA_051858935.1 Sphingomonas sp. | reverse complement strand
TGAACTCGCGGCCTTCCCAGACCTTCAGCGCGCGCTTGTGCTTGCTCTCGCCGCCGATGCGGACGCCCTCAGGATTGTAGCCGGAGTTGCCGTAGGGCGAGGTGCCGCCGGTTCCGACCCATTTGTTGCCGCCCTGATGGCGCTCATGCTGTTTCTCGAGCCGCTTCTTGAGCGTCTCCATAATCTCTTCCCACGAGCCGAGCGACTTGATCGCTTCCATCTCTTCGGGGGTCAGATATTTCTCGGCAATCGCTTTCAGCCACTCCTCCGGGATTTCGGCGGTCTGCACCCCATAGGTCGAGGCGATGCCCTTGAAGACCTTGGCGAACACCTGGTCGAAGCGGTCGAGCAGCCCCTCGTCCTTCACGAAGGTCGCGCGGGCGAGATAGTAGAAGGCCTCGGGGGTGCGGTCGATCACGTCGCGGTCGAGCGCTTCGAGGAGCACGAGATGCTCCTTCATGCTGGCGGGGATGCCTGCGGCGCGGAGCTCGTCGACGAAGGAGAAGAACATGGGCGGAGTTTGGCGCGGCTTGCCGTCGCCGTCCAGCCTCAGCGCGCGTAGGCGTCGATCAGCGATCCGACATAGTCCGGCTGCTGTCCGGTCAGTTCGGGGGCAGGGCGGGCTTTCGCAACCTTTGCACCACTGACCGGGCGGCCATAGATGAACCCGTGAACGGGGTAAGTGCGGCCGCCAAGGCCGCTATTGTCGCGGTACCAGACTTTCACTGCGGTCCAGTCGCCACGTTCGGACACATCGAACAACGTCACATCCTGCTCCACCTGTCCGCGCTTGCCGCCGATGCGCGACCAGTTGGCGTGGGTGACCATCAGCACGCGCGGCTCGATCACCCGGCTGACCACCGCGACATGGCCGAGTTGCAGCGAGGACGATTTGGCGAAGGCGACGACCGCGCCGACTTCTGGAACATCGCCGCGCTGGTATTTCGACTCGGCCTGGCTCCACCAGGTCCAGGCATCGCCCCAGATCTGGATGCCCGACGCGGCGCGCGCGAACGGCACGCACTCGCCGACATAGTTGAGGATCGATGCCGAAGCGGGCGCCGCGACCAGTGCCGCGGCGCCGAGGATCGACAGCATGATCCGGCGGGGGGTCCGGTTCGACTGCATGGGGTGAGGATAGCCGCGCCGCGCTTCGGAATGCTTTGCGGGTGCGGTTAAGGACGCGGTGACCATGCCGGGGCGAGGAATCCGCCGCGCGCGAAATGGTTCCCGGGGCGGGGCGATGCCTTTACACCCGCCGCGTCGCTGCCTATCGGCTCGCCATGACACAGCCCGGCGAATCCATCCTCATCGTCGATTTCGGCAGCCAGGTGACCCAGCTGATCGCGCGCCGCGTGCGCGAAGCGGGCGTCTATAGCGAAATCGCTCCTTTCAATGCCGCCGCAGAGGCGTTCGAGCGGATGAAGCCCGGCGGCGTCATCCTGTCGGGATCGCCCGCGTCGGTGCTGGAGGACGGGTCGCCGCGCGTTCCCGACGCGATCTTCGACAGCGGCGTGCCGGTGCTCGGCATCTGTTACGGGCAGCAGGTGATGATGCACCAGCTGGGCGGGCGCGTGCAGCTGGGTGACAGCGGCGAGTTCGGCCGCGCGTTCATCGACATCGCCGACGGCTGTGCGCTGTTCGATGGCCTCTGGGCCGAAGGCGAAACGCATCAGGTATGGATGAGCCATGGCGACAAGGTTACCGACCTTGCCCCCGGCTTCCGCCCGGTCGCGGCGAGCCCCGGCGCGCCGTTTGCGGTGATCGCCGACGACAGCCGCCGTTACTATGCGATGCAGTTCCACCCTGAGGTGGTCCACACGCCGGATGGCGGCAAGCTGCTCGCCAATTTCGTGCGGCATGTCTGCGGGCTCAAGGGCGAGTGGACGATGGCGGAGTTCCGCCAGACCAAGATCGCCGAAATCCGCAAGCAGGTCGGCAGCGGCAAGGTCATTTGCGGCCTGTCCGGCGGCGTCGACAGCGCGGTCGCGGCGGTGCTGATCCACGAAGCGATCGGCGAGCAGCTGACCTGTGTGTTCGTCGACCATGGCCTGATGCGGAGCGGCGAAGCCGATCAGGTCGTCAGCCTGTTCCGCGGGCATTACAACATCCCGCTGGTCCATGTGAATGCCGAGACGCTGTTCATGAATGGCCTTGCCGGTGTCACCGACCCGGAGGCGAAGCGGAAGTTCATCGGCAAGACCTTCATCGACGTGTTCGAGGAAGAGGCGCGCAAGATCGGCGGGGCGGAGTTCCTGGCACAGGGGACGCTGTATCCCGATGTGATCGAGAGCGTCAGCTTCACTGGCGGTCCGTCGGTGACGATCAAGAGCCATCACAACGTCGGCGGCCTGCCCGAACGCATGAACATGCAGCTGGTCGAACCGCTGCGCGAGCTGTTCAAGGATGAGGTCCGCGCGCTTGGCCGCGAACTGGGGCTGCCCGACGTGTTTGTCGGCCGCCATCCGTTCCCCGGCCCCGGCCTCGCCATCCGCATTCCGGGCGAAGTGACCAAGGAACGCTGCGACATCTTGCGCAAAGCGGACGCGGTATATCTGGAGGAAATCCGCAATGCGGGCCTGTATGACGCGATCTGGCAGGCGTTCGCCGTGCTGTTGCCGGTCAAGACGGTCGGCGTGATGGGCGACGGGCGCACCTATGACAGTGTGTGCGGCCTGCGCGCGGTGACCAGCACCGATGGGATGACGGCGGATGTCTATCCGTTCGACGCCAGCTTCCTGACCCGTGTCGCGACGCGGATCGTGAACGAGGTCAAGGGCGTCAACCGCGTCGTGTATGATTACACCTCAAAGCCGCCGGGGACGATCGAATGGGAATGATCCGTTTCGCATGCCTCGCCGTGCCGATGTTGCTCGCAGCGTGTAGCGAGGCGCCGCTGCCCAACACTGCGGCCCCAAATGGAACGGCGACGGCAGAAGCTGTCGTGAACGAGAGCGACAGCGCGGTTGGGAATGTGGCGGCGGTGGCTGAGGCGACCGGCCCGTTGCTCAATCTGGCTCCGGGCGCGCTGAGTCTGGTCGATCCCGACAGTGGACGCGCGCGGGAGGTGGCGTTCGGAGCCGCGCGTGACCTGACGGTGACCGGCGCCACTGCGGCGCTGGGCACGCCGACCGATACCGGCAGCAATGGCGAGTGCGGCGAGGGGGCGATGGAGTTCGTCGAGTTTGGCGGGCTGACCCTGTGGTTCCAGCAGGACAAGTTTGTCGGCTGGTTCCTTGAGGGCGCAGAGCCGAAGCTGACCACGGCGACTGGCGCGGGCATCGGGTCGACGCGCAAGCAGGTGGCGGATGCGCTGGCGATCAGCGACGTGCCGGACAGCTCGCTGGGCCGAGAGTTCACGACCGACGGCGGCGACTTCTCCGGCCTGCTCGGCGGTGCGGGCGATGGCGCAAAGGTGACGGCGCTCTGGTCCGGTCAGGCGTGCATCTTCCGATGATCGCACTCTACGGCATCCCGAACTGCGACACGGTCAAGAAGGCGCGGACCTGGCTTGACGCCAATGGGCTCGCCTACAGCTTCCACGACTACAAGAAGGAAGGTGCCGATCCGGCGCGGCTGGCGAAATGGGCCGAGACAGTCGGGTGGGAGCCGTTGCTCAACCGCGCCGGCACGACCTTTCGCAAGCTCGACGAGGCCGACAAGGCGGATATAGATGCGGCCAAGGCGCTGACGCTGATGGCGGCGCATCCCTCAACGATCAAGCGGCCGGTGGTCGAATATCGCGGCGGGCTGCTGGTCGGGTTCAAGCCGGATGCATGGGCGGCGGCGCTGCTCTAGACGGAGGAAAGGGGGAGTCACTCCCCCTCCCACTGGAACACCTCCTCGAGCGGCTTGTCGAAGGCGCGGGCGATGCGGAACGCGGTTTCGAGGGTGGGGGAATATTTCCCCTGCTCGATCGCTGCGATCGTCTGGCGGGTGACCCCGACCCGGTCACCCAGATCAGCCTGGGTCATTTCGCCTGCCATGAAGCGCAGCGTGCGGATCTGGTTGGCGATCGGGGGATTAGCCATGCCAGCCCCGCCGATAGCTGGCGACGATGACTGCATCCCGCACGATTTCGGCGATGATGATCGCGGCCAGTGCCGAATTGGCCACCGCCCAGCCGGTGTCGGTCAGCGGCAGCATGACGCCGACCCACAGCATCAGGCCGAGCAGGACATAATAGCCGATTGCCGCCCCGCGCCGTGCGATCGAGCGATCGCGCTCATCGGGCTTCGCGCGCGCTTCGCTGCCCATCTTTGCCTTGAGGGTCAGCCAGCCAGTGCCGAGGATCAGCAACCGCACCATGGTCGCCGCGCCGAACAGCGCGACATAGGTCAGCGTCTCCATCCGTCCCGGAGCCGGATCGACCAGCCCGACGCCGATGAAATAGCCGCCATAGGCGATCACCATGCCGGCCAGTTCAAGCCAGGCGAGCTTTTCGCGATAGGCCATGATCAGACTCCCTTGCGATAGCCGAGCGCGGTGGCGCCGAACCGCACCGCTTCGGCGAGGATGAAGGCGCCTGCCAGTGCAAAGACCGTATCGGGGCCGTGCAGGCCGAAGTGCAGCCAGACGATCACCGCGACCACGCCAAGGATCAGGGTGAGATAGGCCATGCGGGTGCCGCGCAGTCCGATCGCCCGGTCGCGCTCATCGGCGGGGGCATTGGCTTCCTTGGGCGCGCTGATCGCCCAGATCGACGCTGCCGCGATCATCACCGCCGCCTGCGCCACCGTCGCGACGATGAACGGACCGAGCATCGCCAGCCCGCGCGCCTGATGCGGCACGAGTGCGAGGACGACGAAGAACGCACCCCAAATCAGCACGGTGCTCAAGAACGACACCCATGCAATCTTTTCTCGAAACGCCATGCGCGTCCTCCCATGTAAGCTCTGTTCGACTCGATGTTATATATATCGAACATTGAGTCAAGATGGAGTAACATAGATCGCGAGGTCGCTGGCGTGCTCGCGCTGGCCCCGCTAGAGCGCGACCCATGTCCACGACCTTCACCATCGACACCTCCACCAGCCGTGCGACGCCGACTCCGGCGCCGATGAAGCGGCTGACCGTGCCCGCGATTCAGGCGCGCAAGGGCAAGGAGCCGGTGGTGATGCTGACCGCCTACACCGCGCGCATGGCGCAGCTGCTCGACCCGCATTGCGACGTGTTGCTGGTCGGCGACAGCCTGGGGCAGGTGATCTACGGCTTGCCATCCACGCTGGCGGTCACGCTCGACATGATGTGCGCGCACGGCGCGGCGGTGGTGCGGGGCAGCTATCATTCGGTCGTGGTGATCGACATGCCGTTCGGCAGCTATGAGGCGAGCCCGCAACAGGCATTCGAATCGGCGTCGCGGATCATGGCGGAAACCGGTGCTGCGGCGGTGAAGCTGGAGGGCGGGGAGGCGATGGCCGAAACCGTCGCGTTCCTCACGGCGCGCGGGATTCCGGTGATGGGTCATATCGGCCTGACGCCACAGGCGGTGAATGCTCTGGGCGGCTATGGCGCGCGCGGCCGCGGCAATGCCGAATTCGCCAAGATCATCGGCGACGCGAAGGCCGTAGCCGAGGCGGGCGCCTTTGCGATCGTCGCGGAAGGTGTGGTCGAAACGCTGGCGAACGAAATCGTCGCTGCGGTGTCCTGCCCAGTGATCGGAATCGGCGCGTCGGCGCAGTGCGACGGGCAGGTGCTGGTGACCGAGGATATGCTGGGCCTGTTCGAGCGCACCCCGCGTTTCGTGAAGAAGTTCGACGACATGGCTGGCCGTATTTCCGCCGCGGTCGAGACCTATGCCTGCGCCGTCCGCGACCGCAGTTTTCCGGGCGACGAGCAAGTCTACAAACCCAAGGATTGAGTCGCTTTCGTTTCCCGTTCGGCGCGGCTAAGGTCCGCGCCCGCAACCCCCTAATTTTCCCGATGGAGTTCTCCCTTGGCGCTGAGCCCGCAAAGCAACGAAGCCTTTCTGCGTGAGGTCGATGAAGAGCTCCGCAAGGATCAGGCGTTGCACGTCTGGCAGAATTACGGCCGCTGGATCATCGCCGCCGTGATCGGCGCGCTCGTCGCCTTTGGTGGCTACCTTTATTGGCAGAGCCATAGCGAGGGACAGCGCGCGATCGAGGGCGACAAATATGCCGCCGCGTTCAAGGCGCTGGGCGAGAACAAGCCACAACTGGCCGAGACGTCGCTGAAGGAACTGGCCGAATCCGGCACCGCCGCGTTCAGCGTGAGCGCACGTTTCACGCAAGCGACGCTGCTGCTGCAGAAGAACGACCTCAAGGGCGCGGCGGCGCTGTTCGGCGCGATTGCCACCGACAGCGAAGTTCCGCAGGAATTCCGCGACCTCGCGCTCATCCGCCAGACCATGGTCGAATATGACACGATGAAGCCCGACGCGATCATCGCGCGGCTTGGCGGTCTCGCGGTCAAGGAAAGCGCCTGGTACGGCAGCGCCGGCGAGCTGGTCGCTGCCGCATATCTGCGCCAGGGGAAGCGCGCGGAAGCGGGCAAGCTTTACGGTGCGATCGCCAAGGACGAGAGCGTCCCGCGGTCGATCCGTCAACGTGCGGTTCAGATGGCCGGCGTACTGGGTGTCGACGCGATCGTCGACGAGGGTGAGGACAAGAAAGCACAATGATGAAGGCGGTTCGTACTTCGGTCGCGCTGACGGCGCTGGTCGCGCTGAGCGCGTGCGGCATCTTCAAGGGCGGCGGCAACAAGACCCCGGTCCTTGGCCAGCGCGTCCCCATCCTGGCCGGCGAGTCCGGTATCACCGCCGACAAGACGATCGCCGAAGTGCAGGTCGTGCTGCCGATGGCTGCGGTCAATCCGGGCTGGACCCAGCCGGGCGGCAGCGCGTCCAAGGCGATGGGCCATCTCGCGCTCGGCCAGTCGCCGGTGCGCGCATGGTCGGCGAAGATCGCCGGAACCACGGGTCGCGTCCGGCTCGCCGCCGCGCCGGTGGTGGCGGACGGCAAGCTGTTCGTGGTCGATACCGATGCGGTGGTCCACGCTTTTGACGCCAGCACCGGCGGCAGGCTGTGGTCGCTCGCGACCTCGTCCGACAAGGAAAACCGTAACGCGGCGTTCGGCGGCGGGGTGAGCGTCGAGGGCGGTCGCGTGTTCGCGACCAACGGGCTGGGCGATGTCGTTGCAATCGACGCGGCGGCGGGAAGCGAAGTGTGGCGGAAGAAGCCGGGCGGTCCGCTGCGCGGTGCGCCGACGCTGTTCCTGGGCAACGCCTATGTCGTGTCACAGGACAATCAGCTGTTCGCGCTGGCGCAGGCCGATGGCGCGGTCGTATGGACCCAGTCCGGTACCCCCGAAACCCAGGGCGTGTTTGGCGTGGCGGCACCCGCCGCAGCGCAGGGCACGATCGTGGCGGGCTTCTCGTCCGGTGAACTCAACGCCTATCGGTTCGAAAATGGCCGTTCCTTGTGGAGCGACACGCTGTCGCGCTCGACCATTTCGACCTCGGTCTCCAGTCTGGTCGATATCGACGCCGAGCCGGTGATCGACCAGGGCCGCGTCTATGCCGTCGGGCAGGGCGAGCGTATGGCCTCGTTCGACCTCGCTTCGGGCAACCGCATCTGGGAACAGAATTTCGCCGGCATCTCGACCCCGTGGGTCGCGGGCGAGTGGATTTTCGTGATGACCGACGATGCGCGTCTGGTGTGCATCGCGCGCGGCAGCGGCAAGGTGCGCTGGATCAGCCAGATGCGCGCGTGGCGCGATGAGGAAGACAAGAAGGGGCCGATCACCTGGGTCGGGCCGGTTCTGGCCGGCGATCGCCTGTGGCTGGCCAATTCGCGTGGCGAGTTGGTTTCGGTCTCCCCGATGGACGGCAGCGCGGGGCCGATTGTCGAGATCGGCGACAAGATCAGCCTCCCTCCGATCGTCGCGAACAACACGCTCTACGTGCTGAGCGACAAGGGCGAGATCAGCGCCTATCGCTGACGTATCAGTTGCGGTAGGAGGCGCGGATGCGTCTCCCTACCGTAGCGATCATCGGCCGTCCCAATGTCGGCAAATCCACCCTTTTCAACCGTCTGGTTGGCAAGCGGCTTGCGCTGGTCGACGATCAGCCCGGCGTCACCCGCGACCGGCGTGAGGGCGACGGCGACCTGCTCGGCTGTCCGTTTCGGATCATCGACACCGCCGGGTTTGAGGATGAAGATCCCGCAAGCCTGCCCGGACGGATGCGCGCGCAGACCGAGGCAGCGGTGCGCGAAGCCGATGTCGCATTGTTCATGGTCGATGCCCGCGCTGGTGTGACGCCGCTCGACGAAGAGGTGGCGCGATGGCTG
>JBHYGP010000581.1:0-691 GCA_051858935.1 Sphingomonas sp. | reverse complement strand
CCGGTACCCCGATCGTCCTGCTCGCCAACAAGGCCGAGGGCCGCGCCGCTGAACCGGGCATTCATGAGGCGATGGCGCTGGGGCTGGGCGACCCGGTTCCCTTCTCGGCGGAGCATGGGGAAGGGCTCGCCGACCTGTTCGAGGCGCTTCAGCCCTATATCGACCGCGAAGCGGATGAGTTCGAGGAGGAGGATGAGTCCCCCGACGCGCCGCTCAAGCTCGCGGTGGTCGGACGCCCCAATGCCGGCAAATCCACGCTGATCAACAAGATCCTGGGTCAGGACCGCCTGATCACCGGGCCTGAGGCGGGGATCACCCGCGATTCGATTGCGATCGAATGGCTGTGGAACGACGGTGAGGGCAATCAGCGCCCGGTGCGCCTGATCGACACGGCCGGCATGCGCAAGCGCGCCAAGGTGCAGGAGAAATTGGAGAAGCTCTCGGTCTCGGACGCATTGCGCGCGGTCGATTTTGCCGAGGTCGTGGTGCTGCTGCTCGACGCGACCAAGGGGCTGGAGGTTCAGGACCTCAAGATCGCCGACAAGGTGCTGCAAGAGGGGCGCGCGCTCGTCATCGCGCTCAACAAATGGGACGTGGCCGAGAACCAGTCGAGCCTGTTCAACGGGGTAAATGGCGCGCTCGACGAGGGGCTGGCGCAGGTGAAGGGCGTGCCGCTGCTCACCGTGTCAGG
>JBHYGP010000580.1:0-9092 GCA_051858935.1 Sphingomonas sp. | reverse complement strand
GTCGAGCGCATGAAGTTCAGCGCGCTGATGGTGTTCGCAGCCATCTGGCTGACGATCGTCTATTACCCGATCGCGCACATGGTCTGGTATGCGGGCGCGGATTCGTCGACCACCGGCCTGATCTTCGACTGGGGCGCGCTCGATTTCGCGGGCGGCACGGTGGTCCACATCAACGCGGGCGTTTCGGCGCTGGTCGGTGCGATCATCCTGGGCAAGCGCAAGGGCTATCCGACCGAGCGTATGGCGCCGCACTCGCTGACCATGACGCTGATCGGCACCGGTCTGCTGTGGGTGGGCTGGTTCGGTTTCAACGCCGGTTCGGCGCTCGAAGCCAATGGCGCGGCCGGTCTCGCGCTGATCAACACCTTTGTCGCCACCGCCGCTGGCGTGCTGTTCTGGATGCTGACCGAGCGCGTGCTGGGTCACAAGGCTTCGCTGCTGGGCGCATGCTCGGGTGCGATTGCCGGTCTGGTCGCGGTCACCCCGGCGGCCGGTAACTCGGGTCCGTTCGGTGCGATCCTGCTCGGCGCGATTGCCGGCGTGGTCTGCGCGATCTTCGTGATCGCGATCAAACCGAAGCTGAAGATCGACGAATCGCTCGACGCCTTCGGCATCCACGCACTGGGCGGCATCATCGGCTCGGTCCTGACCGCAGTGACGATGCTTCCGGCGCTGGGTGGCCCGGGTGCCGCCGACTATGCACTGGGTACGCAGCTGTGGATCCAGATCAAGTCGGTCGGCGTCGCGGTTGCCTGGGCGGCAATCGGTTCGGCGATCGCCTTCACCATCGCCAAGGCACTCACCGGCCTGCGCGTCAGCCCCGAAGTCGAGCAGGAAGGCCTCGATCTCGGCGAGCATGGCGAGCGCGCCTACAACTACTGACGAAATTGGGGCCGCACCCTTGGCGGTGCGGCCCCTCACGATGTTCCTCCTGCGGACAACTGGGTCGGTGCGAAAGCACCGGCCCATTTTTTATGCGAGATCCGCTTTCACGAAATCGGCGCAGCGCTCGCCGATCATGATGCTGGGCGCATTGGTGTTGCCGCCGATCAGGCGCGGCATGATCGATGCGTCGGCAACATACAGCCCCTCCACCCCGCGCACGCGCAGTTGCGGGTCGCACACCGCGCCGTCGTCCGATCCCATCCGTGCCGTGCCGACCGGGTGGTAGATCGTGTCGGCGCGTGCACGGATCAGCCGCTCCAGCGTCGTATCGTCGTCGAACGGGTAGCGGTCCTTGCCGCCAAGCGCGGCGAGTGGTTCCTGTTCGAGGATCCGATACATCATCCGCGTGCCCTTCATCAGCAACTCCAGATCGCGCGGGTCGGACAGGAATTGCGGATCGATCAGCGGCGCGGCGCGCGGATCGGGCGACTTCAGCCGCACGGTTCCCCGGCTCTGGGGGCGCAGGACACAGGCGTGGCAGCTAAAGCCATGCGCCTTCACCTTCGCGCGCCCGTGATCCTCGACGATGGCGATCAGGAAATGGAGCTGGATGTCGGGCACTTCCAGCGCCGGATCGCTCTTCAGGAATGCCGCACCCTCGGCATAGGGTGACGTCATCATGCCGCTGCGGCTGCGGAACCAGCGCCACATGCCGCCGAGCCCCGCCAGCGACCCGCGCAGCGAGCGGCCGAGAAAATCATATCCCGACGTCTCGAACGCAGCGACATAATCGAGATGGTCCTGCAGGTTGCCGCCCACCTCAGGGCGGTTGACCCGGACCTGAATCCCCATTTCCTTGAGATGCGCAGCTGGACCAATGCCTGACAGCATCAGCGTTTGCGCGGTACCGAACACGCCGCCGGCCAACACCACGGCGCGGCGCGCGCGGATCATCTTGGTCTGGCCGCCGCGCGAATAGGCGACGCCCCACACGCGCCCCTCCTCGATCAGCACGCGCTCGACCGTGGCGTCGCAGATGACGTTGAGGTTGGGACGGTCCTTCAAATAGCCGCGTGCGGCGGTCCAGCGCTCGCCGTCCTTCTGCGTCACCTGATAGACGCCGATCCCCTCCTGGCGCGGTCCGTTGAAATCGTCGTTGCGCGGAATCTGCAGCGCCGCCCCCGCCTCGACAAAGGCGCGGGTGCCGGGGTGGACGAAGCTTTGGTCGCTGACGTGCAGCGGGCCGTCGCCGCCGTGATAGGCGTCTGCGCCGCGCTCATTCGCCTCGCTGCGCTTGAACACCGGCAAGACATCGTCCCAGCCCCAGCCGGGGCAGCCGAGCCGCTCCCAATTATCATAATCCCACGGCACGCCGCGGATGTAGAGCATCGCGTTGATCGCGCTCGATCCGCCCAGCCCGCGCCCGCGCGGCTGATATCCGCGACGTCCGTTCAGGCCCGGCTGTGGCACCGTTTCATAGGCGTAGTTGGTCGCCGGGGTCTGCATCGCGATGCCGCCGGGCATCAAGGTGCGGAAACTGGTGTTGCGGCCCCCGGCCTCGAGCACCGCGACGCTATACTTGCCGTCCTCGCTCAGCCGACCTGCTGCGGCGCTGCCCCCGGATCCGGCGCCGATGACGATGATGTCGGCTTCTTCCATAACTTCCCCGCCCCGTAGTTGTGCGGCACCGGCCCGCTCCCCCGCCCGGCCACCCATAGGGTACTAAAGTTGGGTGGCCGGGTGGGGGAGCGGGCCGGTGCCGTCGCCCGCGTCAGCGGACTGCAACTGACTCGCCTCCCAGCGCGCCTTGATCGTCTCGGATGTATCGCGGCTGCCGTCATGGCTCCACCCCGGCGGGGCGACCATGTACATGACACGCGCGTGCCAGTTCGGGGCAGCCCACACGTCCTGCGCGATCCCCCACCATTCGTGAAACGCGGCGCGGACCAGGTTGAAGTCGGGCAGGTTCTTCACGATGCCATAGCGCGGGCGATCCTCGTCGCGCTCCGCCTCGAACGTCCCGAACATGCGGTCCCAGACGATGAACACCCCGGCATAATTTTTGTCGAGGTAACGCGGGTTGGTCGCATGGTGGACGCGGTGGTGCGAAGGCGTGTTCATCACCGCCTCGAACCAGCGCGGCATGCGCCCGATTACCTCGGTATGGATCCAGAATTGATAGACGAGGTTGAGCCCGGCGACGAAGAACACCATCGCGGGCGGAAAGCCGATCAGGAACAGCGGGAGCCGGAACAGGAAGCCGAGGCTGAAGAAGCCGGTCCAGGTCTGCCGCAGTGCGGTCGACAGATTATAATGCTGGCTGCTGTGGTGGATGACATGGCTCGCCCAGAACCAGCGAACACGGTGCGCCGAGCGGTGGAAGACATAATAGGCCAGATCGTCGAGCACGAAGGCGATGGCGAACCAATACCAGGCATAACCGATGTCGAAGAGGCGAAACTGGTGCACCCACACCGCCATCCCGAACACGAAGCCTGCCGCCAGCACCCCGGCAATCGTGCTGCCAAAGCCGAGCATCAGCGAGGTCAGCGTGTCGCGCGGGCAGTAGCGGCTGCGGTCCTTGAGCCGTGCGACCACCATCTCCGCCAGCACCAGCACGACGAAGGCCGGGACGGCTAGATCGACCGGGTCCGGCAGGTTGGGCATCGTCTCTCCTTACACGCATGTAAATAAGCGCGTCGGGGATGCCATGGCAATGGTCAGCCGAGTGTTTCGGTGAAGGCCCGCGCGGCGTCGGCATCGGCGACGGTGATGCGAAAGACCGTACCAGGCTGAAGCTCCAGCGCGATCTTCGTGCCTTCAGCCTCCGCATGCGCCATGATGGTGCGTGCAAATTTGAACCGCGTCGCACGGTGGCGCGCGCCGAGTGGTTCGATCACCACCAGATCGCTTGGCCCACCCACAACCGCGGCGCGTTCGCCATTGATGGCGACGACGCCGACCTTGCCCTCGAACCCCGATACAAGCGCCTCGGCGAGCTTGATCGCGTCGTCGCCGGTCTCAAGCCGCTGTGCGCCACCCAGACCGAGCAGCCACGCAACACCGCCCAGCGCCAGCACTGCGGCGAGCGACCCGGCGGCGAGCCACCAGTTCATGACGTCACGCCTTGCCCGACAAGGCGTCGAGCATCGGGCGCAGGCCGCTGATGTCGTACCCCGCCTGCGCCGCCTTGCGCACAAGCGTCTCGGGATCGCCGCCCCGGCTCGCCTCGGCCAGCGCCCACAGGTTGGTCGAGCGCGTGCCCGACCGGCAATAAGCGAAGACCGGGCCGTCGGCCCCCTCGATTGCGGCGCGCATCGCCTCGACCTGCGGCATCGAAAAGCCGGCATGGGTCACGGGGATGGCGTGATAGGACAGGCCGAGCGTCTGCGCGACCGCGCGGATCGCATCGCCCTCGGGCTGGCCGGGCTCCTCCTCGTCCGGGCGGTTGTTGACGATCGCCTTGAAGCCCGCGCGCGCCAGTTCGGTGACGTCGGCCGGGGTAATCTGAGCGGAGACGGAGATGGTCTCGTCGATCGTGCGCATTCAGTCGGCCTCGCGGATCACGTTCAGGAATGCATCGCCATAGTCCGCCAGCTTGCGCGCGCCAATGCCCGGAATGCGGGACAGATCGGCAAGCGTGGCGGGACGCGCCGCCGCCATCTCGCGCAGCACCGAATCGTGGAAGATGACATAGGGCGGCACCGCGGCGGCCTGTGCCAGCGTGCGGCGACGGTCGCGCAATGCTTCGAACAGCGGATCGCCGACCGGGTTGGGGGCGCCGGTGCTGCTGCCCTTGCGACGGCGTTCGCGTTTGGGCGGAATGACGAGGTCGAGCGTGGCCTCGCCCTTCAGGATCGGGCGCGCGCCGGGGCCGAACTCAAGGCCGCCATGCGGATTGGTGCGCAACGCGTCGCGGAGCAGCAGCGCGCGACCGACCGGCTTGATCAGCGCCGCCTCATCCCCCTCGATAATCCCCCACACGGACAGCGCTTCATGCCCGTTCATCAGGCTGCGTTCGCTCGACTGGCCGGTCAGCACCTGCTCGATATAGGTCGCGCCGAAACTCTGCCCGGTGCGGAACACGGCGGAGAGATATTTCTGCGCGGTCACGCTGGCGTCGATCGCCTTGGGCGCTTCGAGGCAGTTGTCGCAGTTGCCGCAGGTCGTCGCCGGCTCCTCGCCGAAATGGCGCAGCAGGATCGCGCGGCGGCACCCGGCGGTTTCGACCAATGCGCCCAATGCGTTGAGCCGCGCGCGCTCGCCCGGTTGGCGCTCGGGCTCGACCTCGGCCATCCGCTGGCGCGCGCGGGCGAAATCATCGGCACCCCAGTAAAGCTGGGCCAGTGCCGGATCACCGTCGCGCCCCGCGCGGCCGGTCTCCTGATAATAGGCCTCGATCGATTTGGGCAGGCCGGCATGGACGACGAAGCGGACATCGGGCTTGTCGATCCCCATGCCGAACGCGACCGTGGCGACGATCACCATGTCCTCGCTCGACACGAACGCGGCCTGGTTGCGGCGGCGCACCGCGGGGTCGAGCCCGGCATGATAGGGCAGGACCGGGCGCCCGGTCGCGGCGAGCTTTTCCGCCAGCTGCTCGACCGCCTTGCGCGTCTGGGCATAGACGATGCCGGGGCCCGACTGGGCGGCGATAAAGTCGGCGACCTGGCGCGGCACATTGTCGCGCGGGGCGATATTGTAGCGGATATTGGGTCGGTCGAACCCGGCGACGATCAGCCCGTCCTCGGCGATGCCAAGTTGGTTGAGAATATCGGCGCGCGTGTGCGCGTCGGCGGTAGCGGTCAGCGCAAGCCGGGGGACGTCGGGGAAGGCGTCCATCAGCGGGCGCAGCAACCGATAATCGGGGCGGAAGTCGTGGCCCCATTCGCTGACGCAATGCGCCTCGTCGATCGCGAACAGGGCGAGCGGAGCGGAGCGGAGCAGGTCGCGGAAGCCGCTGCCCGATGCGCGCTCGGGCGCGACATAGAGCAGGTCGAGTTCTCCGTCGCGGAATCGCTGGACGGTCTCGGCGCGGTTTTCATCGACGCTGGTCAGCGTGGCGGCGCGGATGCCGACCGCCTCGGCGGCGCGCAGCTGGTCGTGCATCAGCGCGATCAGCGGCGAGATGACGACGCAGGTGCCGTCGAGCATCGTCGCGGGCAGCTGGTAGGTCAGCGACTTGCCCGCACCGGTCGGCATCACCGCCAGCGTGCGTTGCCCGGCGAGCACGCGATCGACCACCTGCCGCTGGACGCCGCGAAAGTCTGGAAAGCCGAAAAGGGTATGGAGAACGTCTCTGGGGTCACTCATGCGGCGGGGATATAACCGAGCTCCGCCAGATATGCGCGCAATCCGGCGGGATAATCGGGATATTCGACCAATTGGCCTTCGGGGCATTGGCCGTCCGCGTCGCGCGCGACGTTACACCGGTCGGGCCAGGCGGCAGGATCCTTGCGATATTCGGCAAGGATCACCGGCCACACCGCATCAAGCGTGCCGAGCCGTGCGGCGGCGGCGGCCCAGGCGGCGCAGGCGCCGTTGGGATATTTCTCGCCGATGCACGCCTTGCGCGCGCTGGCGGCCGCCTTTTCGAAGATTCTTGCGTAGCGGGGGTTCGCCGACACGTCGCGGACTCCGCCGTCGATGACGTTCAGTACCTTGGGCGGCGCGACGCTCGCGGCATAGCTTTCAAAGGCATAAAGGAAGCGGTCGTCGCGCACCACAAAGTCCCGCGTTCCGTCACCGTCCACATCCCCCGGCCAGCCGATCTCCGCCCCGTCATAGCCGCCCAGCTCGGCAACCTTGAGCGTATCGCCCGCCGGGGTGACCACCCGCATCCGCTGGCAGCAATGCATGCCGCCGGTATAGTCCTGAAAGAAGGCGACGACCGGACCATCTTTCGACAGGCGGCCGAGCATCAGGATATTCTGCATCGGCGATCCATCCAGTTTGACGCTCGCCCCGCCAGCGCGGGCAATCGTCAGCACCGGTTCGACGTCGCCGTCCTCGCAGTCCTCACCTAGCGGCGCGCACTGGACGCGGTCGAACACTGCGGTGAGGTCGCCCAAGCGATAGACCTTGCGGCCTTCGCCCATCGTCCATTCGATCCGCTGGCCATCGCGCACCGGCTTTCCCGGAGAGGCGGCAGCACCCAGCATCAGTGCCGCCGCAATAAGGCTGAACAGGCGTAACATCGGGCGATTGTCCTCCACTGACGGATCGCTACCATCGCCCCTGATGGACGGCAATCGGGAGGCGGGTGATGGATTCTGACGCGATTCGCGACAATGCGGAACGAAGCCGGTTCGAAGTGCGGGTGGACGGCCATCTCGCCCGCGCCGACTATGTGATCGACGGCGATGTCATCACCTTCACCCACACCATCGTCCCGCCCGCGCTGGAGGGGCGGGGGATCGCCAGCCGGCTGATCCGCCACGGCCTGTCCGAAGCGCGGGCACGAGGCCTGAAGGTCGTGCCGCAATGCCCGTTCGTCGCCGCCTATATCCGCAAACACCCTGACTGGGCGGACTTGCTGGTCGAACCGCTGGACTAAATCCGGCAGGGCTCGCCATTGTTCAAAACGTGCGTGCACAGCTGCGCCTGTGCGCTGTCGTGTGCATCGAGCGCGGCGACCGCGACCCAGCCCTCGCTGCGCCAATGCGCCGCAGTCTTGGCATCGGTGCCGAACGGGAGGAACAGGCGCCGCCGCTCCGCCGGGGCCAGCCCAGCGTCGAGCAGCGGATCGGCATAGAGCGAGAAGCCGACCGCTGGTTCCTCCCCGTGTGCGCCAAGCACCGAATAGCTGCCACCGCGCCCGATCTCCCCGCGCACGCCCCGCGCAAACAGCGAGAAGCCGATCCAGCTTTGATATTCGAAGCCGTGGCGTTCGGTTGGATCGAGCGTCAGCGCGGCCTTGCCCGCCACCGCCTGCGCCACCGCCTCCAGCCCGTCGAGTCGGCTGGACAGCGCACCGCCGGTATCGTGTGCCCGGAGGCGGGCGATGGCTGCCTCGAACGGCCCCGCCGCTTCGATCAGCGGGAGGAATGCTGGGTCGATCGCAGCGACAGCGGCGGCATCCTTGGCGTCTAGCGCTGCGCGCAACGTGGCCAGCGGTTCCGCTGCCATGCCGGGGGCGAGCTGTTCGACCAGATCGGGCAGAGTAAAGTCGATCGCGAGACCGGGAACCCCCGCTGCTTCCAGCGCCGCGACCGCGACGCTGACGATCTCACGCACCGCCTCAATGCTGTCGCGCCCGATCAGCTCGCACCCGATCTGGCGCATCGCGCGCTCGGGGCGCAGCTCGCTGGCACGCAATTTCAGCACCTGTCCGGCATAAGACAGGCGTACCGGGCGCGGATGATGTGCCATGCGCGTCGCGGCAATCCGGCCGACCTGCGCCGTGATGTCGGGGCGGATCGCCAGCGTGCGGCGCGATACCGGATCGGTGAAGCGCACCGCATCCTTGCCGCTTGCCGCTTTGAGCCGCTGGCCCAATGACTCCTCGAACTCGGCGAGCGGGGGATCGACGCGCTCATACCCATGCAACCGCGCGACATCGAGCACGCGCGATTCGAGGGTCGCCGCCGCATCGGCAAACGGGGGCAGGCGGTCGTGGAATCCTTCGGGAAGTAGTCCGTTCATGCCCGCCCCCATAAGCGCGTCAGAACTTGAGCGCCATGGCGGTCTTGACGCCCGGCAGCGCGCGGACGCTGGCGATCAGTTCCGGGGTCACCGCCTCGTCGACCGACAGCAGCAGCACGGCTTCGCCACCGGCATCGCGCCGGCCGAGGTGGAAGGTGCCGATATTGACCCCGGCATCCCCGAGTGCAGTGCCGATGCGACCAATGAAGCCGGGTGCGTCTTCGTTGACGACATAGAGCATGTGCCCTGCAAGGTCGGCCTCGACCTTGATCCCGAACAGCTCCACCAGCCGTGGCTCGCGGTTGTTGAACAGCGTGCCGGCGACCGAGCGCTCGCCCGAATCGGTCTTGACCGCGACGCGGATCAGCGTGTGGTAATCGCCTTCCTTCTCGGTCTTGACCTCCCGCACCTCGATTCCGCGCTCCTTGGCGAGGAACGGGGCGTTGACCATGTTGACCGTGTCGGTCTGGGTGCGCAGGAACCCGGCGAGCACCGCGCTGACGATCGGCTTCTGGTTGACCTCGGTCGCCGCGCCCTCGCTGTGGATCGACACGCGCGGAATA
>JBHYGP010000579.1:0-9215 GCA_051858935.1 Sphingomonas sp. | reverse complement strand
GATCGTTCCGGTCCGGCCGGGCGGGCAATTCGCTGCATCCCGACAAAGCCGGTGAGTGACCCGATGGCCAACGCTGCCGATCATCAGGTTCTGGTCACCCAGGCACCCGGTCCCAACGAGATGCGCGATCCGGTGATGCGCGCCGAACTGCGCCGCGCGTCGGTGTGGTTCGGCCTCGCCATCGCCGCAGCGCTGGTGGTGCTGTTGATCCAGCCTTTGCTGCTGATCTTTGCCGGATTGGTCGTCGCGTCGATGCTGGATGGCGGGGCGCGGCTGATTCTGCGCTATGTGCCGATCCCGCGCGGGCTGGCGCTGACCATTGTTGTTCTCGGGGTGATCGCATTCATCGGCGGCGTCGTCTATCTGACCGGGGTCGAGATCGCGGCGCAGGCCGAACAGCTGCGCGCGACGCTCGAGGCGCAGGCCTTGCGAATCAGCGCATGGCTGAGCGGCCTTGGCATCATGCCCGCCGCGTCGGATCTGACAGGGCTTGCGCAGCAGGCGCTGGGCTCGGTCGGGCGGGTCACATCGTTCATCGGCGGGGCGATCGGCGCGATCGGCAGCTTCTTCCTCGTCCTCGTCATCGGGCTGTTCGTGGCGATGGAGCCGCGCATTTATGAGCGCGGACTGCAATGGATGGTGCCGATGGCGTCGCGCGACCAGTTTGCGATCACGCTGGCGCGGATGGCGCGGACGATGCGCATCCTGCTTGCCGGGCGGCTGCTCGGCATGGTGTTTGAAGGGTTCATCACCTGGGTGCTGCTGGAAGTCGCCGGGGTGCCGATGGCGCTGCTGTTGGGCATCATCACCGGGATGCTTGCCTTCATCCCCAATATCGGGGCGTTTATTTCGGGCGTGCTGATGGTCGCGGTGGGCTTCAGCGCCGGGCCGACCGAGGGGCTGTGGGCGATCGCCATCTATTTCGGGGTGCAGACGTTCGACGGCTATGTGCTGTTGCCGCTGGTCGCCAAGCGCACGGTCGATATGCCCCCGGCGCTGACCGTGTCGTCGCAGATATTGATGAGCACGTTGTTCGGCTTTCTGGGCCTTGCGCTCGCCGATCCGATCGTGGCGATGATCAAGGTGGCGCTGGAGCGGCGGTCGGAACAGGCGATCGCGGCGGGCTATGGCTCGGACGATGCAGCTCCGCCGCCGCCCGACCCCGAGGAAAAGGGCGACGCGGTATGATCCTGTACGATTATTTCCGGTCGAGCGCCGCATACCGCGTCCGCATCGCGCTCAACCTCAAGGACGTGCCGCATGAGCGGCGCGAGGTGCATCTGGTCGAGGGGGCACAGCGCAGCGCGGCGCATCTCGCGCGCAATCCGCAGGGCTTTGTCCCTGCGCTCGACATCGGCGGCGGGCGGGTACTGACGCAGAGCCTGGCGATCATCGACTGGCTCGATGCGACCTATCCGCAGCCGCGGCTGATCCCGGTCGATCCGCTGGCACGCGCCGATGCGATCGCACAGGCACTGCTGATCGCCGCCGACATCCACCCACTCAACAATCTGCGCGTGCTCAAGGCGCTGGAAGCCCGGTTCGGCGCGGACGAGGGCGTCAAGGCCGACTGGTATCGCCACTGGATCGTCGAGGGCTTCGCCGCGCTCGAGGCGATGGCGGCGGCGAAGGCGAGCGCCGGACCGTTCCTGGGCGGGACCGCGCCGGGGATCGCCGATGTGATGCTGGTACCGCAGATGTACAACGCGCGGCGGTTCGATGTGCCACTCGACGCCTTCCCGACCTTGCGCGCCGCCGATGCCGCCGCCTGCGCGCTCGACGCCTTTGTCGCCGCCAGCCCGGAGCGGGCCAAGCCGGCATGAGGGGCGTCGCCCCGCTGCTGCTCCTTGCCCTGCCCGTCCCCGCCGCCGCGCAGGAGGTGGTGATCGTCGGGCGCGGGCTCGACGCGCCGCCGGGCGAGGCGGCGCTGGCGACGGTCGAGATCGACCGCGAGCGGCTGATCGACAGCGCCAGCGGACGGCTTGAGGATTCATTGCGCGATGTCGCCGGCGTGGCGCAGTTCCGCCGCGCCGATTCGCGCTCATCGCATCCCACGGCACAGGGCATTAGCCTGCGTGGCCTTGGCGGTAATGCGTCGAGCCGGGCATTGCTGCTGCTCGACGGCGTGCCTCAGGCCGATCCGTTCGGGGGTTGGGTGCCCTTTCCGGCCTATCTGCCGCAGCGCCTTGGGCGCGTGCGCGTTACGCGTGGCGGGGGGAGCGGCTATCACGGTGCGGGCGCGCTGGCCGGGACGGTCGAGTTGTTCAGCGCCGATGCGCAGACGCTCGGGCCGGTGGCGCTCACCGGCTTTTATGGCAGCCGCGAGTCGATCGATCTGGTCGCGACCGGCGGCGCACGGCTGGGCGCGGGCGAAGTGACAGCGGCGGCGCAGTTCGCGCGCGGCGAAGGGTTCGTGCCGACCGTCGCCGAAGATCGCGGTACTGCCGACCGTCCCGCACCCTATGAGCAGGCGAGCCTCGCTTTGCGCGGCGTCGCGCCGCTGACGGCGGGGATCGAGCTTCAAGCGAACCTGTCTGCCTTTAGCGATTCGCGCGAGCGGGGAACCGCGTTCACGCCGGTGCGCAGTCGCGGCGCGGATGCGAGCCTGCGCCTTGTCGGTTCGGGGCGGTGGCGCTGGGCGGCGACCGGCTGGCTGCAGCATCGCGATTTCGCGAGCGGGTTCGCCAGCGTCAATGCGGCGCGCGACACGGCCAGCCCGACGCTCGACCAGCATGTTCCAGCCACGGGCAGCGGGCTGCGCCTCGAGATCGAACCGCCGATCGGCGCGGGCTGGACGCTGCGCGCGGGCGGCGACCTGCGGCTGGTGAGCGGGCGGACCAACGAACTCTATACCTTCGTCGCCGGTGCGCCGACCCGCCGCCGGATCGCGGGCGGGGAGAGCAGCACCGCCGGACTGTTCGCGGACCTGAGCTTCGCGCGCGGGGCGCTGACCCTAACCGCAGGCGGACGAGCCGATCGCTGGACGATCCGCAACGGCAGGCTGTTCGAAGTGCCGCTCGCGGGCGGCGCGGCGCTCAGCGATATCGCCTATGCCGACCGGTCGGACTGGGAGGGCAGCGCGCGGCTCGGCGCAGGGGTGCGGGCGACGGACGCGATCACCCTGCGCGCCGCGGCCTATAGCAGCTGGCGATTGCCGACACTCAACGAACTCTTCCGCCCGTTCCGCGCGGGCACCGACGCGACCGCGGCCAACCCGCTGCTGTCGCCCGAGCGGCTGCGCGGGGCGGAGATCGGCATCGACCTGACCCCCGCCGCCGGGTTCAGTCTGCGAGCGACGGGATTCCTCAACCGGCTCGACGATGCGATCGGCAATGTGACGCTGGGCAGCGGACCGGGCAGCTTCCCTGGCGTCGGCTTTGTCGGCGCGGGCGGGGCATATCGTGCGCGGCGCAACCTCGATGCGATCGAGTCGCGCGGGGTGGAAGTCGATCTGAACTGGCAGAACGGGCCGTGGCGCGCGGGGGCGTCCTGGGCCTATACCGATGCGCGGGTGAAGGCATCGGGGGCCGCCGCACCGTTGGACGGATTGCGCCCCGCCCAGACCGCGCCGCATCAGCTATCGGCGCATCTTGGTTATTCCGGCAGGCGGCTGAGCTTGTCGGGAACTGTGCGTTACACCGCCGCGCAGTTCGAGGACGACCTCAACGTGCGCGCGCTGGCCGATGCGTTGACGTTCGACGCAGTGCTGCGCGTACCTGTCGCCAGGGGCTTCGCGATCGAGGCACGGGGCGAGAATTTGACCGATGCTGAGGTCCAAACCGCGATCAGCGGAACTGGCGTGGTCGAACGCGCCAGCCCACGTACGCTATGGATCGGGTTCAGCTACCGCCCGCGCTGAGTCACTAGCCGATCGAACAGCTCCAGATACGCCGCGATCGGCTCTGGCCCGGTTTCGACCAGCGGCTCGGGGCGCGCGCGGCCGGGCATCAGCCAGTGGTTGAGCGCCCCCACCAGCCGCGCGCGGTCGCCCGGCGGGACCACCGATCCGCGCGAGGCGCAGTCGATCAGCTCATGGATCGCAACGCTCGAATCGGTCGCGATCACCGGCGTTCCGGCAGCGAGAGCCTCACGCACCACGCCGGGCACCCCTTCGAATTCGGAGGTCAGCGCGACAACATCGGCGCGTTCGATCACCGGTAGCGGGTCGGGCGCATGGCCGGGCATCGACACGCGATCCGTCAGGCCGAGGCGCTCGACCAGCCGTTCGAGCTGCTCGCGCTCTTCGCCCTCGCCCAGAATCACCAGCTTCACGTCCGGGTCGGCGAGCCGCGGCATCGCAGCGATCAGCCGTTCCCATTTCTTCTGGGGGGCGAGTCGCCCGACGCCGAGGATGAAGCGTCCTTCGGGAAGGTCGGGCAAAGGCGCGCCGGGGATCGGCTCAGCCGGAGGATTGGGGATGACCACGACCCGCGCCGGATCGACCCGCATCTCGCGCACCGCCTCCCCCGCCATTGCCGGGGTCATCGCCACGATCGCGTCGAGGAAGGAGGGATGCATGCGCAGCCAGAGCGCATAGCCAAGGCCGACCGCGCGCGGCAAATCGGGACGGATCAGCGAATTCGACACCTGCGCCGCCATCGGCGGGCATGCCCGGCCCAGTCGCCGTCGCAGCCAATATGCCGCCGCCGTATAGTGGTTTCCGGGGCAGAAGATCGCGTCCGGCTGCACCTCGCGCACAATGTCAGCGATCCCGAACATCGCCCGATAGCGCGCATCGCCAAGTTCGCGCACCTCGACATTGGACGGAATTTCATGCGCCAGCGCTCCGCGCGCGTCGCCGATCACCAATGTCACGCGCCGCCCGGCATCGGCCCAGCCGCGGGCCATGCGCATCATCGCGCGCTCCACCCCGCCCCCTTTCAGGGTCTGGGCAAAGCTCAGAATATGGGCTGCGGATCGGTTTGGCTGGGGCATGGGCTTGTAGCGTGCCTTGTTAAAGCCCAAATCACCCCGCGTTGAAACCATAATCTCGGGGCATCGCGCCCCGTCTTGTATAGCGGCGACCTTTTCGAAATCATGTCGGCATCGAAACTGGCCGCGAAAAGGGGTTGCCTGATTGGCTGATGTGGAACCGCCGGGAGCGCAATCCTTGACGACCAATACGCTTTCCGGCGCCGCCCCGAGACCGGGCGTTGCGGAACTCACCGAACTGGAACCGATCGCCAAGATCCGGCGGCGCTGGCCGATCTGGCTGGGCGCGATCCTGTCGATCCTGATGGTCGCCGGGATCGGGCACGAGTTGCTTGGCGAAGGATTGGCGGGGCTGAGCCGCACCGCGCCGGCGAGCTGGATCTTCTATCTGGTGTTCGTCCTCAAATATATGGTCGGGCCGACCTTCGACTTCATCATCTATCGCCGGCTGTGGAATATCCCCTGGTCGGGGATGATCGCGCTGCACCGCAAGCGGATCGCGAACGACGTGATCCTGGGCTATTCGGGCGAGGCCTATTTCTACGCCTGGGCACGGCAGCGGACCAAGATGATCGCCGCCCCGTTCGGCGCGATCAAGGACGTGTCCATCCTGTCGGCACTGGCGGGCAATGCGATCACGCTGTTGCTGCTCGCCATGGCGCTGCCGCTGGCGACCGAGATGCTCACACCGGCGCAGTTCAAGACCGGATTGATCTCCGCCGCGGTGATTCTGGGCATGTCGCTTCCTTTTCTGCTGCTCTCACGCCGTGTCTTTTCGCTGAGCCGCAAGGAATTGTGGGAGGTGTTCGGCATCCATATCGGGCGCCTGTTGTCGGATTCGCTGCTGGTCGCAATGGCATGGGCGTTCGCGCTACCGGGCGTGGGTTTCGGGACCTGGATCCTGCTTGCCGCGGCGCGGATGCTGGTGTCGCGCCTGCCGTTTGTGCCGAGCAAGGATCTCTTGTTCGCGGGCTTTGCCATCCTGCTGATCGGGCAGGGTGAGGCGTTGAGCGAGATGCTGTCGTTCATGGCAGCGCTCACTTTGCTGCTCCATGCTATCCTGATCGCAGGCTTCAGCCTGCTTGGCCTCGTTAGGAAGGATCTATGACCATTTCTGCCCTCGCCCGTCTCGCAGCGCCGATCGTGCTCGCCGTGCTGGCAGTACCTTTGCCCGCATCGGCGCAGGCCGCGATCGGCGAGGATGCGGCGGCATGCGCGGCCGGCAATGTTCCCGCGCTGCGGGTCAATGTCGCCGGGATCAAGGACCGCACCGGGCGGCTCAAGCTTGAACTCTACCCTGCGGTCGAGGGCGATTTCCTGCGCGACGACCATGTGCTGGTCAAGGAAGGCAAGCTGTTCCACCGCAGCTTTGCCCAGACGCCCAAGTCCGGCGCAATTGTGCTGTGCATCAAGGCACCACGTCCGGGCCGCTATGCTTTGTTCCTGACGCATGACCGCGACGGCGCGAACAAGTTCAACTTCTGGAAGGACGGCGCCGGGGTTCCCAGCAACCGCAAGCTGGGGCGCAGCAAGCCCAAGCTGAGCGACGGCATCGTGACCGTCGGGGCGAACGCGACGTCGATCACGATCCAGATGCAGTATTTGCGCGGATTGTCCGGCTTCTCGCCACAGGGTAGCTGACGCGTCATGCGCATCGTCGACGTCAACGAATATTATTCGCCGACCGGCGGCGGCGTGCGCACCTATCTCGACCGCAAGATGCGGATCATGGCCGAACTGGGCCATGAACTGATCGTGATCGCGCCCTTTCACGAGGATCGCGTCGAGGACCGGCCCGATGGCGGGCGCATCTATTGGGTCAAGTCGCCGCCGCTGATTCTCGACCGCAATTACTGGCTGTTCAACGATCCGGGTGCGGTCACGCGGCTGCTCGACGAGATCAAGCCGGATGTGGTGGAGAATTGCTCGCCCTGGCGCCCCGCCTGGTTCATCGGCGACTGGCAGGGCGATGCACTCAAGGTGTTCTTCGCGCATAACGACAATATCGGTGCCTATGCCCAGCGCTGGATGGAGGGCGTGGCGACGCCGGACCGGATCGAGCATATGTTCGGCTGGTACACCCGCTACATGGACAAGTTCCTGGGCAAGTACGACGCCTTCGTCACCAATGGCGAGGCGCTGGCGAAGCGCTATCGCCGCCGCGGCCTGCGCGTCGATGCGGCGATGCCGCTGGGGATCGACCGCAACCATTTCTCACCCGATCTGCGTGACGAAGCACTGCGCGCGTCGATGCTGGCGCAGCTTGATCTGCCGCCCGAGGGGCATTTGCTGATCGGGCTGGGCCGGCATCACAAGGAAAAGCGCTGGCCGCTGGTAATCGACGCGGTGCAGGCGGCGGGCGGCGATGTGCCGGTCGGGCTGATGCTGCTGGGTCAGGGGCCGCAGAGCGAAGCGCTGGAGCGCCAGATCGGGGGCAATCGCCATATCCGGCTGTTCCGCCCGGTTTATGATCGCGAGCGGTTCAGCCGCATCCTTGCCAGCGCCGACGCGCTGATCCACGGATCGGATCAGGAGCCGTTCGGGCTGGTCGCGTGCGAGGCGCTGGCGAGCGGGCTGCCGTTGATCGTCCCCGATGACGGGGGCTGCGCCGAAGTTGCCGACCCGCTCTTTGCCGAAACCTATCGCGCGCGCGACGCCCGCTCCTGCGCCGATGCGATCCGGCGAATGTTCGCGCGTGAGCCCGCAATCCTGCGCGCCGCGACACGACACGCAGCGGGACAGGTTCTGTCCGACCACGATCATGCGATCGCACTGATCGATCTTTATTCGGGGATGATCGCCGGACGGAGCGTCCCCTCCGCGCCCGTCGAGCTTACGGCCTGACCGGTTCGAACACCTCGCGCGGGCATGCCGACAGGTCGGCGGGCCAAGGGTCGCGTTTCAACCGATAGATCACTCGCGTCTTGCCCCGGTTGGCCACACACAGCACTGGTCGGTAGCGTTGGGTCAGCACCTGATGGAGCAGCGCGCGCGTTTCGCGATTGCCGAAGCCGAAGGCGGGGAAGGTGTCGACGATCGCGACGGGGTGACGGTCGAGGATGCGGCGCGTCTCGGCCAACGGATCGACGCCGAGCGCCCAGGCGTTATTCTCGTCCTGTGCATTGACATGGCCGGGGAAGGACCAGCGCGAGGGCATCGGTGATCCGGTCATCATGTAGAGGCCGGGATAGCCGTTGTAGACGAAAATGAAGCCGTTTCCGGGCTTCGCCGCCGCCGCGACCGCGCGCATCGCGTCATTGCCGCCCTTGATCGCGATCAGATGAATCTGGACGATCTGCCCCGCGACTAGCACGATCAGCGCAATCGCCGCGCCGAGCCGCCGCCGTGCCTCAAGCGCCGGGGCGAGCAGCAGGCAGAAGGGCAACAGCAAGGGAATCGCATAATGCGGGCTGTTGAAGCGCCAGTAGATCAGCACGCCAAACGCCGCGACGCAGAACCACAGGCGCAGCATGCGTGAGTCGGGGCGCATCATGTCCGCCTGAAGCGCCCGGCGACCGGCCAAAGCGATCGCGCCGAGCGGGAGGAACAGCGCGCTGACCTCCAGCAGTTTCCAGACCTGAACCATCGGCGGGCCTTTGCCCTGGCCGAAGATCGAGACGAAGTTGCAGAAGATGAACGCTTCCGCCTCGCCCACCATCCAATAATAGCCGAGCGCGAGGCCGGTCGGGAGCAGTGCCAGCGCGACCATGGCAATGGCGAAGGCGATCCAGCGCACCCATGCCATGCGCTGCTGCCAGCCGAGCCACAGGAAGGCGAGGCCGAAGAACATGCCTTCGAACACCACGGTATATTTGACCTGGATCGCCAGGCCGACCAGCAGCAAGGCCACCGCACCGCCCACAACCAGTCGCGTGGGGTCGCGCATCGCCGCGAACAGCTGCCACCCCGCGCCGACGATCAGCAGATTGTAGAAGACCGGGGTCTGCCCGCCCTCGCCCTCCATCAGGTTGAGCCACAGGATGTAAAGCGCGGCGGCGAGTCCCGCGCCCCAGCGTCCCGCGCGCTGGCGACCGAGCAGATAGATGAGGCACGCGGTCGCGATCACGAACAGCGTCGCGATCAGCTTATATTGCAGGAACCCCTCCCCGCCGAGCAGGCGCGCACCGGCATAGATCAGGAAAATGCCGATCGGCTTGCGGTCGAAGATATCGACATAGGGCAGCTCGCCCTGAAGCATGCGATCGCCGACAAGCAGATAAAATTGCTCGTCAAACCCGAGCGCGGGGTTGCCATAGGTGACGAAGCGCACCGCGACCGCGAGG
>JBHYGP010000578.1:0-9281 GCA_051858935.1 Sphingomonas sp. | reverse complement strand
GGTTGAACACCGTCAGCCACTCCCCGAAGGGCAGCCGCCCGGTCAGCCCCGCGGCATGCGCCGACGCCGCCATCGCGCTGCCACAGGCGTTGGTCAGCCCGACCCCGCGCTCGAATGTCTGCACGAACAAATCCGCACCGCGCACCTCGACAAAGCTCACATTGGCGCGATCGACCAGCAGCTCCGGCCCCGCCTCGCACCATTGTCCCAGCGCGACCAGCTCATCGACAACGACCCGCTCGACAAACGCGATCAGATGCGGGTTGGGCATCGCCAGCGCGGTAAAGGCGCGGTCGCTCGGCAGCCCAGGTACCAACGCGTCGATCACCGGCGCGGCAACCCGCAACCCCACCGCCGCCGGACCGGTCGCGACCGGCCCAACCGTCTCCCGCACCGTATAAACGCCCGCCGCCAGCTCCGCCTCACGCGCCACCTGCGCCCCGCTGGTCTTCAACCGCACCCGCGCCGCCTCTATGCCGAGTGCCTCAAAACCCGCACGCGCCACGCACCGCAGCCCGTTCAAACAGGTCTCCGGTTCGGACCCATCCGCGTTCACCACCCGCATCCCGAAATCTGACTCACCATCCCCTTGAGTGAGCAGCAAAATCCCGTCTGCACCCACCGGCCCGGCCCGATCGCTCAACGCCCGCGCAATCCGCCCCCAGCTCGCATCGTCGAGGTTCAGGTCGCGGGCGTCCAAAAGGGCAAAATCATTCCCCGACCCGTGGCATTTGATGAAGTCCAGTTCCATGTCGCCACATCTACGCCACGCCCATCCCTGCGCAACCGCAGTTCGCCTTGCCTCCCGCAAACCCGCACTGGCGCGCGTGCAACCAAGCTGCCACAAGACGCGCAATGGACGGCATATTGTTCCTCGCCGTGGTGGCGCTTGGCATCGTCGCGATGGCACAGGGCCAGCGGCTACGCGCGCTGGCGCGGCGGATCGAGTGGCTCGAAAGCGCCCCCCGCGCCCAGCCCCAGCCGACTCGCGCCGCGGAACCCGCTCCCGCAGCTGAGGTCGCACCCCCGCGCGCCACCCCCGCCGCCATCACCCCGCCGGTCAAACGCGTCGAAGCCCCGCCGCCACCGCCAGAGACCGCCCCCGAACCGGAGCCCGACCGCCCCAGCCTCGAATCGCTGATCGGCGCACGCCTGCCCGTCTGGATCGGCGCGGTCGCCCTCGTCGCCGCGGGCTTCTTCCTCGTCCGCTATGCCGTGGAAATCGGTCTGCTCACCCCAGCAGTCCGCACCATCCTCGCCGCACTTTTCGCCGTCATTCTTATCGGCGCAAGTGAAGCCGCCCGCCGCATCCCCGCGCTCGCCGAAGACCCGCGCATCGGCCAGGCGCTGGCGGGTGCGGGCATCGCCAGCAGCTATGCGACGCTCTACATCGCCGCCGCCCTCTATCAGCTGATCGGCCCGCTCCCCGCCTTCGTGCTGATGATCGGCGTCACCACACTCGGCCTGTTCCTCGCGCTGCGCCACGGCCCGCCCACCGCAGTGCTGGCGCTCGCCGGAGGCTTCGTCGCCCCGCTCGTCGCCGGTTATGACGCAGCAGGAATCGGGCCCTTGCTCGTCTATCTCGGCCTGTTCACTGCCGCGCTCTTCGGCCTCGCTATCCATCGCGGCTGGGGCTGGCTCGCACTCGCCGCCACGGTGGTCGGCTTTGGCTGGGTCAATTTCCTGCTCGTGGCGCTCGATCCCGTGTTGCTGACCGGCCCCGCCGCATTCGTCATCGCGCTCGCCCTCGCCGCCACCCTCGCCCTGCCCCGCGCTGGAATCACCAGCGCCTGGCTGCGCGCCACCCCGCTCGTCGCCGGGCTGGTCCAGCTGCTGATCTTCGCCCCGGCGCTGGAGTTCGATGCCTTCGCCTGGGGCTTCTACCTCGTCCTCGCCGCCGCCGCACTGATCCTCGCCTGGCGCGACGCACGCCATCTGCCCGGCGCGCTCGCCGCGCTCGGCCTGTCGCTCACCCTCCTCGCCGCCGCGCTCGTCGCGCCCGATCGTGGCGCGACCTTCATCGCCGCGCCGGTTCTCGCGCTGCTCTTCGCCGCACCCGGCCTCGTCCTGCTCGACCGCGCGCGCAGCTGGGCCGTCATCGCGCTCGGCGGCATCGCCGGGCCGGTGCTGCTCACCAATTTGCTGGCGCCATCGTGCCTCACCGACTGGCAGTGGGCGCTGATTGAGCTCGTCGCCGCAGCGCTCGCCTTTTCGGTCAGCTGGCGCCGCCGCACCGCCATCGACCGCCACGACCCCGGCCTGATCGGCGGAGCGCTCGCCGCCGCGATTCTCTTCGCCACCGCCGGCGGACAGCTCGTCGCGATTGAGTGGATCGCCACAGTTTTCGCCCTCGCCACGCTGGGGATCGGCCTCTGGGCACGCAAAACCGGCGACCCCGCCCTGCTCGCCATGCCCGCACTCGGCGTCGCCGCAATCCTGCTCGCCGCGGTTGAACCGCTGCTCGACTATGCGCTGCTCATTGCGCAGTCGCTTTCGGGCGAGGGCGTCGCCTACCCGCTCCTCCCGCCCCTCGCCGAAGCGTTCCGCGCCCTCCTCCCGCTGATCGCAAGCATCGCCGTGCTCGCCCTCGATTCCCGCCAGTTCGCCCGGTTCCGCAGCACCGCGCTCGCCATCGGCACCGCCGCCGCGCTCCTCCTGCTCTACCATCTCGCCAAGCTCCCGCTGGCCATCGCCACCGATACCCGCTTCGTCGACCTCGGCTTCGTCGAGCGTGCACTCATCACCCACGCGCTGTTCGCCGCAGCGTTCGTGCTCCGCACCCGCCTGCCCGTCATCGCGCTCCCGCTGTTCGCTCTCGCCCTTGCTCGCCTGTTCTGGTTCGACCTGCTCGTCCTCAATCCGGTCTTCATCGCGCAACACGTCGCCTTCTTCCCGCTCGCCCTGCACCTCGCGCTGTCGGGCTTCTGGCTCTACCGCTTCCTGCCGCAGCCGACCGGGACCCGCGCAGCGCTGGCTGCATCCCTGCTCGCCACCCTCGCCGCCGTCCGCCAAGCCGCGCATGGCAGCATCATCACCGGCCCGATCGGGACCGGCGAAAATTACGGGATCTCCGCAGCCCTCCTCCTCCTCGCGATCACCTGGCTGGCCGGCGGCATCCGCTCGACAAATCGCGACCTGCGCCTCGCCGGGCTCGGGCTACTCACCTTCGTCACCGTCAAAGTCTTCCTGATCGACGCCGCCGCGCTCGACGGGCTGCTCCGCATCCTGTCGTTCCTCGGCCTCGGCATCGCCCTCATCGGGATCGGCTGGGTCTATCGCCGCTTCCTCGCCGCGCGACCGAAAGCGTCAGTGGCGGACGGCTGACCCCGGCGGCATCACTGGCCTCACACCAACAGGAGGCCCAGATGACCCGCACCGTCCACATCGTCGACCCCGCCACCACCGACATCGACGCCGCGCGCAACATCGCGCTGTCGGGCGAACTCGCCAGCTATGCCCGCGCCGCACAGGACCCGCTGGCGATGGTCGAGGCGGCCAAGCTCCTCTCGACCCTTCCCCGCAGCGTCTTCGCCCCCGGCGCGACCACCGCTGCCGCACTCTACGCCGAAGCCCGGCTCCTCGCGCGCAGCGATCCGGCGATGCTCGCCGAGATCGACGCAGTTCAGTACGGCTATGCCCGCCCCGCCCGCGGCAATTGTTACGCCGCCGAAAGCTGGGTCGTCGGCTATCGCGGCAACGGCATCGGCCTGACCGCCAACCCGGCGCCGCAGATGCGCTTCCGCGTCGGTGCGCCGGTGTGGAACGGCCCTCACCCCGCCACGGCCGCCTGACCGATGCGCGCTGTCCTCCGCTTCGTCGCCCTCGCGCTTACCTTCGCCGCGCTGCCGGTTCGTGGCGAAGATCGTCCACACACGGTCACCGGCAGCGAGATGCGCGCCGAGGCCCGCACCCTCGCCGCAGGCGACCCCCGCCTGCTCGCCGAGGTTGAGGCTGCGGAGGCCGAAGCGTCGCGCGGGGTGCTTGGTGCCGGCCCCAGCTCGATCCGCCAGACCGTCCCCGCTGGCGCGATCTGGTCGCTGCCGATCGCGCGCAGCGCCGACGCCGCCGCGACCATCGCCGTCCGCCGCATCGGCCAGACGCCCGTCGCACTGACGATCCTCGACGCGGCGGGTCGTCAGCTCTGTACCGATGCCAGCGGCGGCGCCCTGCTCACCTGTCGCATCGCGGCCGGTGGAGGCCCGCTCGTCGCCCGCGTCGCCAATCGCGGTGCCGACGCCACCGACGTCTTGCTCCTCATGAACTGAACTCCTCACGGCAACCGGTAGTGATCCGCCAGCCGGTCGAGCGCCAGCGTCAGCACCAGCCGTCCGGCCCGCGCCGGCCAGGCCAGCGCCTTTTCCGCCGCCGGGACGCTCTCCCCGGCGCAGATCACCCGCCACAAGATATCCGCCAGCCCCCGCCCGGCGGCCGCGATCGCCGCGTCGAACCGCCGCTTCGCCGCAATCTGCGCCTCGGTAGGGTCGAGCCCTGCACCCGGCGCTCCACCACGCCGCGCCGCCGGGGCCGCATCCCAGCGCATCGTGACCCGCGGCCCCAGCGCCGCCAGCTCATAATCGTCGCGCAGCCGCTCACCCGCCTCATACTGGCGCGCATCGACCATCCCGCGCGCGCGCAGCCAGGCGAGCGGTGATTCGGCATCATTGACCGACACGCGCCGCCCGGCCCGCCGCGCCGGCGCGTGCCGCACCACATGGCCATCCTCGATCGTCCGTTCGACCAGCTTGCGCATCCGCATCTCCTTCATTTGCGAATCGGGCTTGCCACGGTGTCACGCTTGTAGGAAAGAGAATTAACCGCATCGGTTATATGGAGCCGCAATTGATCACCGCCATCCGCGAAGTGCGCCGCGCCAAGGGGCTGACGCTTGAGGAGGTCGCGCAGCGCTGCGAGCCGCCCACCACGGCGCAGACGATCGGGCGGCTTGAAACCGGCACCCGCACCGTATCAGTCGTCTGGCTCAACCGCATCGCGGCCGCGCTCGGCGTCGATGCCGCCGACCTCGTCCGCCTGCCCGACCGTCCCGACATCCCGGTCGCCGCCAGCCTCGATTCGACCGGGGCGCAGGCGCTCCGCCGCCCCGCCACGGTCGTGCCGCCGATTGCCGAGCCCGATCTGGTGGCGGTCACGGTCACTGGCAGCATCGGCGATTACCGCGCGGGCGACGAGATCTGGTGCCACCGCCTCGCCCCCGCCGCCTTCGGTCAGGCGCTCAACCGCGACGTGCTGATCCCGCGCCCGGCGGGCCGCTTCCTGTTCGGCCGCCTGATCGCGCATGAGGGCGAAGGCGGACGACTCAACATCCTGCCGCTCGGCCCCGGCGCGCGGCAACAGGTGGTGGCCGATCCGCCCTGGATCGCGTGCGCGGTGCGATTGGTGCGGAACCTGTGACCGCCACCACCATCCGCATATTCCCGCATCTTGCCTAGCGCGCGCCACGGGCGCATGGTCGCGCCATCCTTTTAGGGGAGGGATGCAATGCATTATCTGACCGGGCTCGCACTGGCGCTGTCCATCGCGTCGCCGGCGCTTGCCGAAGACTGGGATTTCATGCTGACCAACAGCACCGGCAAGCCGATCAAGACGGTCGAGCTGGCACCTGCGGGAAGCGGCGACTTCAAGCCAGCGATCGAGGATGCGGAAATCAAGAAGGACGCGGTTCTGAAGCCGGGCGGACGCACCACAGTGCGGTTCGACCGTCCGTCGAGCCAGTGCCGCTATGACCTGCGCGCGACGTTCGAGGATGCATCGACGATGGTCTTCACCAACGCCAATGTCTGCGACAACAGCTATCTCACGCTGAAACTGACCGGCGGAAAACCGTCGATCACGGCGAACTGACATTCGCCCCTGCACGCCCCTCCCTGCCCGGGAGGGTGCAGGTTGCTGACTGTCGATACCGGATAATGGTGGGCGCTGACGGGCTCGAACCGCCGACCCTCTCGGTGTAAACGAGATGCTCTACCAACTGAGCTAAGCGCCCGGACCGCGCCCCGATAGGCGCAAGTGCCGCGCGCGTAAAGATGCGCGGCGCGTTCCATCGCGCGATCAAATCGGCTAGCGGGCGCGGATGACCAGCACGCCCGTCGTCACCCGCTTCGCGCCCAGCCCCACCGGCCATCTGCACGTCGGCAATATCCGCACCGCGCTCCACAACTGGATGTGGGCGCGCAAGACCGGCGGGCGCTTCCTGCTGCGCATTGACGACACCGATGCGGAGCGCTCGCAGGAGGCGTATGTCGATGCGATCCGCGCCGATCTCGCCTGGCTCGGCCTCGACCCCGATGGCGAGGAGCGCCAGTCGCAGCGCTTCGACCTGTACGAGCGCCGCTTTGCCGAACTCGTCGCGGCGGGCCGCGTCTATCCGGCCTATGAAAGCCAGCAGGAGCTTGAGCTCAAGCGCAAGATTCAGCTCGGGCGCGGCCTGCCCCCGATCTACGATCGCGCCGCGCTCGCGCTGACCGACGCCGACCGCGCTGCGCTGGAAGGGGCGGGGACCCGCCCGCACTGGCGCTTCAAGCTCGACAGCTCGGCCCCGATCGAATGGACCGACCTGATCCGCGGGCCGCAGCGCTTCGATCCGGCGACGATGAGCGATCCCGTCATCCGCCGCGCGGACGGGTCGTGGCTGTATCTCCTGCCCTCGGTCATCGACGACATCGACATGGGCATCACGCATGTCGTGCGCGGGGAGGATCATGTCTCGAATACCGCCGCACAGGTCCAGATGTTCGCCTCGCTCGGCGCGACGCCCCCCGCCTTCGCACATGAAGCGCTGCTGACCGGGAGCGAGGGCAAGCTGTCCAAGCGGCTCGGCTCGCTCGGCTGCGATCATTTCCGCCAGGCGGGGCTGGAGCCGCAGGCGATTATCGCCCTGCTCGCCCGACTCGGCACCAGCGATCCCGTCGAGCCGCATGTCGACCGCACACCGCTGATCGCCGGGTTCGACTTCGCCCGCTTCGGTCGCGCCCCCGCGCGCTTCGATGAGGGTGAGCTGGCACAGCTCAACGCGCGCATCGTCCACCAGCTGCCGTTCGCCGCAGTCGCCGAGCGGCTGCCCGACGGGATGGATACGGCGGCGTGGGACGCGATCCGCCCCAACCTCGAAACCGTCGCGGGCGCGGCGGACTGGTGGCAGGTCGTCGCCGGCCCGGTCGACGCCGCCGCCGATCCCGAAGACCGCGCGTTCCTCGAAAGCGCGGCCGATCTCGCCGCGACGCTCGACTGGTCGTCCGACCCCTGGCACGCGCTCACCGGCGCGCTCAAGGAAGCGACCGGACGCAAGGGCCGCGCGCTGTTCCACCCGCTGCGGCGTGCCCTTACCGGTCGCGACTCGGGGCCTGACATGGCGGCGTTGCTCCCGCTGATCGGGCGCGAGCGTGCGATCGAACGGCTTCGCGGCGGAGCGGGTTCGCCCGCTCGCCCCCTCGCATAATCCCCGACCGCGACCAACTAATTGCCTCAACGAAAAGGCATTTGAAACTATTGTGTGATGGTATATCATCCATCTACCGGCGCAGACCGGAATGATGGAGAGCCTGTCATGCACACCGAACGCTATCAGCCTTCCGCTTCACGCCCGGCCAGTGCCGGCGCCTCCCTTCTCATCCTCGCCGCTGTCGGCTTCGGCGCGACCTTGATCGGGCCGGGTGTGTTGCCCGACATTTTCGAAAAACCCCCGCTCGTCATCAAACATATCCCGATCGATCCCGACCCGGTCCCGCCCAAGCCCGTGCCCAAGTCGGACCCCGTGGTGAAGCAGATCACTACGCCGCTGCCGCACCAGCCCGATCCGATCGTCAAAACCGAAAGCGCGAGCGACCCGATCGGCTCGACGACCGAATATACTCCCATCACCAGCAACCCGCCCGCCGATCCCGGCCCTCTTTCCAGCGGCCCCACGGTCGTCGATCCGCCCAAGCCCCCGGTGCTGGTCGGCGCGACCGTCGATCCACGCTATGCCGACTCGCTCCAGCCGCCCTATCCCGGATCGGAAATCCGTAATCAGACTCAAGGCAAGCTCACCGCGCGCGTGCTGGTCGGGGTCGATGGCCGGGTCAAGGCGATCGAAATCCTGAAGACCCCGAGCAAGGGCCTTTCCGAAGCGACCCGCCGCCACGCGCTCGCCCGCTGGCGGTTCAAGCCCGCGACCCGCGACGGCGTCCCCTATGAGGACTGGATGACGATGACGCTCAACTTCCGGCTGGTGGATTGACAGGGACTGGTCCCATGGCCCCGAAACCCCTATCTTGGCGGCCATGAAGTTCTTCAAACCCGATCGCCCCGTCTCGACGGTCGGCGCGCTGGCGGATCTGCGTGGCGCCCTGCGGATCCGCCACCGTTATCAGGCGTGGTTCATGGTCGCGGCGGCGATCACCACCGGTCTGATCCTGTTCGCCTTTTACCAGGACAGCTATTTCGAGAAGCCGTACAAGCGCGAGATCGTCTATTTCCAGAACTGGCGCGCCGATCGGACAATCGACGAGATCATCGCGCAGCAGAAGATCGACGAACCGATCCGTCAAAAGCGCATCGCCGAGGAAAAGGCGAAGGCCGAGAAGAAACGGCTCGAATACAAGAAGATCGACGACAAGCTGAAAGCATACGGGATTTGAACGACGCCGCGTGGATGGGTGCCGCGCTCACGCTTGCCGAGCGCGCGCGGGGCCGTACCGCGCCCAATCCCGATGTCGGTTGCGTGATCGTGCGTGACGGTATCGTGGTGGGACGCGGCTGGACCCAGCCCGGCGGTCGCCCCCATGCTGAGGCGATGGCACTGACGCAGGCGGGCGAGGCTGCGCGCGGTGCGACCGCCTACACCAGTCTCGAACCCTGCGCTCATTACTCCACGCGCGGCCCGGCCTGCGCCGAGTCGCTGATCGCGGCGGGAGTCGCGCGCGTCGTCATCGCACTGCGCGACCCCGATCCGCGCACCGACGGGCGCGGCATCGCCAATCTTGAATCCGCCGGCATCCCCGTCACCACCGGCATCCGCGCCGACGAAGCCGCGCACAGCATGGCCGGCTTCCTCACCCGCCGCGCGCTCGGCCGCCCCTTCGTCACGCTCAAGCTCGCCACCTCGCTTGACGGCTGCATCGCACTGACAAACGGGGAAAGCCGCTGGATTACCGGCCCCCGCGCCCGCGCCCATGCTCATGTCGAGCGCGCGCGACATGAGGCGATCCTGATCGGCCGCGGCACACTGGAGGCCGACGCGCCCACGCTCGACGTGCGGGTCGCTGGCCTGGAGGACCGCACCCCCC
>JBHYGP010000577.1:0-1506 GCA_051858935.1 Sphingomonas sp. | reverse complement strand
GCCGCCTTCGCCTTCGCGTCGGTCGGCAGCGCCGCCTTGATCGCGGTGAGTTCGGACGGGCGCAAAGTAAAGGTGCGGCGTCCGTCGAACGACGCTGCGTGGCCCTCAACGCCCGCGCATTGCGCCGTGGACGAAAAGGCCGCCGCCGGGGGTGAAGACCCCGCGGCGGCGGTGATGGCAAGGACCGAGAGAGGGATGGCCCAGCCGAGGTTGCGAAGGCTCACAGGCGAACCCGGAAGCCGAAGAAATACTGCGTGCCGCTGTTCGAGACTTCGGCGATATTGTCGTAAGTGCCCTTGTACATGATGTCCGGCGTGCCAGTGACGTTGAGCGCCTGCAGCTTGAGCTGTACGTTCTTGGTCAAGTTATACTGGGCCGACAGGTTCAGGTACGTGCCGGGGCGGATGTAGCGGTTGGTGCCGCCATTCGGCTTGTAATAGTCCGAGCGGTGCCGGACGTTCGCGCGCAGCGACATCCCCCATTTCTCGAACCATACCGATCCGCTGGCGGTCCATTTGGACAGGCCGATCAGGTTAGCGTCGTCGACATAGGCGGCGATCGGCGAGGTGTCGGGATATTCGAAATTGGCGAAGGCACGGTTGACCGATCCCTGAATGCCGAACCCGTCGAGCGGATCGGGCAGCCAGGTGAAGACATGGCTGAATGTCGCCTCGATCCCATATAGATGACGGGTTTCGAGATCGTTGGACGGCGCAACTGGCTCGATCGTGAAGGTCTCGGTCGTCGGCGCACCGCCATCGCGGATGGTGGTGACGGTGATATCGGTCGGCACCGGCTCGGAGCGGCCGATCACCGTTCCCTTGGCCCATTTGTAATAGCCCGCGACCGACAGCAACGTGTCCTTCGACGCATAGAGTTCGACGCTGGCATCGAGGTTCCACGAGCGCAGCGGCTTGAGGTTCGGGTTACCGGTGGTCGCGTTGAAGATGATGTTGTCGAGACCGGTACCCGCCGACGGATTGAGGTTGATGCCCGCCCCGAAACTCTCGATCCCCGACCGCGCGATGGCGCGATAGGCCGCGAGGCGCAGCTTGAGCTGCTGCGTCAGGTCGAACGCGATGTTCGCGCTGGGAAGGAAGTAGTTGTAGCTGCCCTTGGCGGTGTTGGTGATCAGGGGAGCCGCCGCATCGGGCGCAACGCTGTAGCTGTCGCCTGCGGTATCGATCGTGATGACATAGGCTTGGCGATAGCCGATCGAGGTGATGTCGGTCTTGACCCAGCGCAGGCCGACATTGCCGCTGAACGGAAGCGCGCCCTCATCCTGGCGGAAATTGGCCATCGCATAGGCCGCCCAGATCCGCTCACGCACGTCGATGTCGCTGGGATCGCGACCGTCGGCGGGATAGGGCAGCGCGTCGTCGCCGCCGGTGAAGGTGCGGAACAGACAGTCATTGTCGAACGTCGCCCAGCCGGTGACGTTGGTGCCCATGCCCGACATATAGCTGCTGGTGGTGAACGGCACGCGGCATTGCTGGTTTGCCTGGG
>JBHYGP010000576.1:0-1513 GCA_051858935.1 Sphingomonas sp. | reverse complement strand
CGACGTCGCGTTCGTTGGCGATCAGGATCGCATCGGCATCCGCACGGATCGCCGCCGCGGCGGCGCGCAGTCCGGCGGCCTTGGCGGCGGTCGGCAGGCCCGCCAGCGTCGTTGCGGCAGTGCGGGCGCGGGCGCCCATTTCGGCGATCAGTGCAACTGCATCCTGTTCCATCGCTCCGAGTTAGCATGCTGCACCTGCAAAGTCCCTATCGCGCGGTCTTTTCCAAGCTGATAGATGAGCTTCATGGGGGAATTCGACGCAGCCGGGGATCTGGTCACGGGGACATTGCTGGGCCGCGCGGTCGAGCGGGAGCGGGGCGGTGGCGGCGATCATGAGCCCGGCATCTGCCTCAATTGCGGGACCGAATTGGTTGGGCCGCATTGCCATCGTTGCGGTCAGGTCGGGCATGTCCACCGCACGATCGGCGCGATCTGGCACGAGATCCTGCACGGCGTCGTCCATTTCGAGGGGAAGCTGTGGAACACGCTTCCGCTGCTCACCTTTCGCCCCGGCGAGCTGACCCGCCGCTATATCTTTGGGGAGCGGGCGCATTTCGTGTCGCCGATGGCGATGTTCCTCTTCTCGGTCTTCACGATGTTCGCGGTGCTCCAGATCATGGGCGTGTCGCCGCCGGCTGAGGTCGGCACGACTGCACAGTTCGAGAGCGGCCTCCAGTTCGCGCGCAAGAATACCGAGGACGCGCTTGCCAATGCGCGTGCATCGCGGGCCAAGGCGGCTCCGGGGAGTGACCGCGCGCAGAAGCTGGACCGCAGCATCGCGAAACTGTCGAGCGACCTGGAAGAACTCAAGCGCATCCCGACGACGTTGAGCGTGCGCACCGGCCTACCCTCCGGGTTCAAGACCGGCTGGCCGCGGCTCGACAAGGGGATCGCGAAGATGGAGAAGAACCCCGGCCTCGCGCTCTACAAGCTCCAGACCAACAGCTATAAATTCAGCTGGGCGCTGATCCCGCTGTCGATCCCGTTCGTCTGGGCGATGTTCCTGTGGCGACCGCGGTTCAAGGGATATGACCATGCGGTGTTTGTGACCTATTCGCTGGCGTTCATGTCGCTGCTGTTCATCGTGTTGATGATCGGCGCCGCGCTGGGCGTCCCGGCCGATGTGATCGCGACGGTCGCGACCCTTGCGCCGCCGGTGCATATCTTCTTCCAGCTCAAGGGTGCCTATCGCCAGCCGGGATGGAAGGCGTTGCTGCGCACCTTCACCCTGCTGGTATTCATCAGCATTATCGTGACGCTGTTCGCGCTGCTGCTGCTCGGGCTCGGGCTACTGGGCTAAGACCTAGCCTCTACAGGGATAGCGCTTCTTCATCATCGCGTAGAAGGCCGATTTGACACTCATCCCGCGCTGTGCGGCAGGGATGGTCTCGAATTCGGCGAGCAGTTCCTTGCTGCCGATATTCGCCTTGCCTTTGGGCGGGGGGCAGCTGTGCGGGGTGCGCCCGGCCTGGCGCGCGGATACGATGTCGGCGCGATAGGCGTTGGCGACGCC
>JBHYGP010000575.1:0-1514 GCA_051858935.1 Sphingomonas sp. | reverse complement strand
TGACGACCCCGTGAAGGTCCGCATCCTCGGTTCAGGCACGTCTTCAGGCGTCCCCCGCATCGGCAACGACTGGGGTAGCTGCGATCCGAGCGATCCGCGCAACCGCCGCACCCGCGCCTCGATCCTGGTCGAGGCCGGTGCCACCCGCATCCTCGTCGATACCAGCCCGGACCTGCGCGAGCAGCTGATCGCCGCCAATGTCGCGGATATCGACGCGGTGATCTGGACGCATGACCATGCCGATCACTGCCACGGCATCGACGATCTGCGCCAGCTGATGCATCTGCGCGGCGCGCCGGTGCGCGGGCTCGCCGACTGGAAGACGCAGGAGCGGCTGCGCGATCGCTTCCGCTATGTGTTCGAAGGGGGCGGGCCATACCGCCCGACCGCGACGATCGAACCGTTGCGCGATGGCATGGCGATCGGCGACATCATTGTCCGCACGGTCGATCAGCCGCACGGCGGCATCACCAGCGCCGGCCTGCGCTTCGAACATGATGGTAAGTCATTTGGCTATGCCACTGATTTCAATATATTTACCGAAGAGATGGCAACGCTCTACAGCGACCTCAATCTGTGGGTCGCCGATGCGCTTCGCCGTGAGCCACACCCCACGCACCCACATCTCGCGCAAACGCTTGCCTGGGCGCAGCAATGTCGTGCGCGCCGCACGGTTCTCGTTCATATGGATCACTCGATGGACTATATGACCCTGAAGGCCGAGCTACCCACCGGGGTTGAGCCGGGCCATGACGGCATGGAGTTGCACGTTTGACCGAGTCCCAGATCATTCAGCTGGTTTCGCTGGTCGGCTTTCTCGTGCTGGTGCTGGCGTCGCTCAGCATCCGCAACATGCAATTCAGCTTCATCGTCAAAACGGTGATCGGCTGGGCAGCGATCGCGGGGATCATCACGCTTGTCGTGATCAACAAGGACCGGATCCTCGACCAGATTCAGGCGATCGGCGCCAGCAGCGGCCTTACCGATCCCGGACCGGTCGTCGGCGAAGGATCCGTGCGGATCCGCCTGTCACCCGACGGCCATTTCTGGGCGCGCGCGACGCTCAACGGGGTTGAGCGCCGCATGCTGATCGACAGCGGCGCGACGGTCAGCGCGATCAGTGAGAGCACGGCGCAGGCGGCGGGCATCGACTATGCGCGCGGCATGCCGGTGCAGGTGTCGACCGCCAACGGCGTCGTCGATGCACGCCGCGCGCGCGCGGAGAAGGTCGCGGTCGGCGCGCTCAGCACCGAAGACCTGACCGTGTTCGTCGCGCCGAGCTTCGGTGATCTCGACGTGCTGGGGATGAATTTCCTCACGCGGCTCAAATCGTGGCGGGTGGAGGGGAATGTCCTGATCCTCGAACCCAACCCAAGCTGAATTTAACATAATGTATATTATCGGACTTAAGTCATGAGCGAGCAGGCGGTCTCCCCCGCGCCGGACGGCACCCAGATCGAGTCCCCGAGCATCGAGCGCCTCATGGCGATCATGGCGCGGCTGCGCGATCCGGT
>JBHYGP010000574.1:0-1514 GCA_051858935.1 Sphingomonas sp. | reverse complement strand
CGCCGCCAGCTTGCGCAGCGGCCCATGCGCGTTGACCGCGAACGCCTCGTCCGCCCATTCCAGCACCGGCGCGTCGGAGACATGGTCGCTGTAGAAGCGCACCTGCATGTCTTCCCGCGCCAGTCCCTCGCGCGTCATCCACGCCTCGATCAGCCGCAATTTGGCGGGGCCATAGCAATTCTCGCCCTCAAGCGTCGCCAGCACATTGCCATCGGCATCGCGCCGCGCGGCGGTAGCGATCACCGTGCCGATGTGCAGCCGCGCGGCGATCGCCCCGGCATAATAGCCATGGCTCGCGGTCGCCAGCACCGGCTCCCACCCCGCCGCACGATCCGCTTCGACCCGCGCACGCGCATCTGCGAACAGGTTGGTCGCCGCCATATCGTCCGCGAACGCCTCGGCCACCTTCGCCAGATCGGCGGGCGGGATGGCACGGCCGATCATCAGGCGATGGGTGATCTCCTTCAACCGCGCCCGGTCGATCGCCCTGGCAAGATAGGCAAGGCTCGCCAGCCCCGCGAGCGGGAACAGCGCCAGCCGCCACGGTGCCCGCGCGCGCGCCGCATGGATCAGGAACGGCGTCCAGGTCGCGCGCCGGGTGATCGTCTTGTCCATGTCGTAAATGGCCAGCCGGCGCATCGGGAACCTTTCTCGGCCGTCCACACTTGGTTCGGTCCAACTCTTATCCTCTACCTACAGGTGCTTGCCGTTCCAGTCCGAATCAACGATGGATGGCAGCGATGAACGCGCCAGCCGACTTCCAGCACGACGCGGCCGAAGGGACGCTGCGCTTCAGCGGCAATTTGTCGCTGCGCAATATCGACGATCTTCCGACCCGGCTCGGTGCGGTCGAAGGCGCGGTGCGCCGGCTCGACATGCGCGGGATCGACCGGATCGACACGGTCGGTGCCTGGCTGATCCACCGCTTCGCGCGCGACCATGATGCGCAGGTGACCGGGCTCGACGCCAATCAGCAATTGCTGTTCGACCATGTCGCCCAGGCTGACCACCCGATCGAAGGCCCGCCCAAGCCGATGGGCGCGTTCGCCCAGCTGCTGGCCGAAATCGGCGAGGCGGTGATTCAGGCGATCAAGACCATGTACGGCCTGCTCGGCTTCATGGGTGCGACCGCAGTGGCGGCGGCGCGCGTGATCGCCAACCCCCGCCGCTTCCGCTACCATGCGACTGTCCACCGGTTCGAAGTGGTCGGCGTCTCCGCGCTCGGCATCATCGGGTTGATGAGCTTCCTGATCGGCATCGTCATCGCGCAACAGGGCGCGGTGCAGCTGCGCCAGTTCGGGGCCGAAGTGTTCACGATCAACCTGGTCGGCCGGATCACCCTGCGCGAACTTGGCATATTGATGACCGCGATCATGGTCGCAGGCCGCTCGGGCTCGGCCTTTGCGGCGCAGCTCGGCACGATGAAGCTGACCGAAGAGATCGATGCGATGCGCACCATCGGGGTCAACCCGATGGAGGCGCTGGTGCTGCCGCGCGTGATCGCGGCGGTGCTG
>JBHYGP010000573.1:0-1516 GCA_051858935.1 Sphingomonas sp. | reverse complement strand
CATAGTCGCCGGTGGCAAGTTCGACGCCGTGCTGGCCCGCGCGCTCGATTGCGCTTTTGACCATCGCATAGATTTCCTTGCGGCGCAGCGCCTCTTCGCGCGTGTCGCCGGTGATCGACACCCGCTGCACCGCGAAATCGGCCGTGCGCCGCATCGTGATGATCGGGATCGACGTCCCCTGAAACCCGTCGCGATTGGCCGAGGTGCGCGATGCGGTGACCACCACCTCCTGCGCCGCGACGGGCAGGATGCTCGCCACCATCAATGAAGCCGCCGTCAGTGCCCGAATGATCCGCATTGCCCTGCTCCCGCTTGGTGTCGGGTGCAGCGTCGGCCTTTGCCATCGCCCGGTCAACCGGCTGTCAGGAGCCGTCAGAAAGCGCTGCGGGCGCGTCGTCATCGGCACCCTCGACCGCAGGCATACGGAAATGGATCTTGGCGACACAGCCGCGCGCGCCGCTGGCCGAGGGTTTGGCCCGGGCCGACTGGATGATCCCGCGTGCCTGCTGGCCAAATGCCTGAGCGGGCTCGCTGGCGAGGATCTTGATCTCGCCCGGCGTGCCCCAGGGGGCCAGGTCGAAGCCGATCACCGCCCACCCCTCGATCGAGCGGCGGCGGAAGGCGTCGGGATAGTTTCTCGCGAAGGGCTGAGCCCAGTCGATCTTGTCGGGGCAATTCCCGCCTTCAGGCCGGAAGCTGGCGGTGTCGGGCGATGGCGGTGCGGCAACCGGGGTCGAGCCGAGCAGCATCGGGATCGTGCAGCGCTGGCGTGGCTGGCCACCGGGATAGCGCCCGCGTTCGGCGGCATCGATTGCGGCGCGATCGAACGCGGCATTGCCACTGCTCGTCACAATCGCGACCTGTGCCGGCACGCCATCCGCGTCGATGTCGAAGCCGACCACGGCATAGGACGGGCTTCCCGCTTCACGCGGCAGACGCGCGCGATCGGGATAGGCGCGCAGCAACGGCTGCGGCCGACGTGCGCCGCCGCAATCGATCTGCCGGACACGATCGAACACCGCGCGCTGCGCCGCGCCGCTTGCGCCGCGCAGCGCGGAGACGCGCAGGATGTCGGCGTCGGACGCATCCGCGAGCGGCCGGGTGCGCGGCGTGAAGGTCATGCTGCACGCCACCCCGGCCCGGCCACCGGCAAAGCGCCACAGGCTGAATGCGGGGGTAAGGTCGGCATCGGGGACGAAACTATATCCGCTGGAGATGGTGACCGCATTCGGGCTGATCCCGATCGGTCGCCCGTCGGCGTCGAGGGTGAAGCGCATTTCGACCGAGCGCGGCGGGTTGGCTCCGACCAGCGCCGCCTGGGTGAAGGGCGCGACCCGGACCAGCGCGGGAACGACCCGCCCGCCACAGCGCGCCTCGCCCGCTTCGTAATCGATGAGGTGCGGGCGATAGGCGGGCGGCGGTGGCGGCGCAGGCGGTGCGGAAGCCTGAACGGCGGCGGCGGCGAGGAGCGTCAGCATGTGCGAAGCGTCTGCCTTTTTTGTTACCGGATCAAGGC
>JBHYGP010000572.1:0-1518 GCA_051858935.1 Sphingomonas sp. | reverse complement strand
GATCGACAAGGCTGACATCGAGTTTCCCAACGACCTGCTGCACGAACTCGATCGCATGGAATTCCATGTCTATGAGACCGGCGAGACCGTGCGCGCCGCCGAGCGCCCGATCGTGGTGATCACGTCGAACAACGAGAAGGAACTGCCCGACGCGTTCCTGCGCCGCTGCTTCTTCCATTACATCAAATTCCCCGATCGCGGCACGATGCAGGCGATCATCGACGTCCATTTCCCGGGCATCCAGAAGATCCTGGTGAGCAAGGCGATGGATATCTTTTACGACATCCGCGAGGTGCCGGGCCTCAAGAAGAAGCCGAGCACCAGCGAGCTGCTCGACTGGCTGAAGCTGCTGCTGCACGAGGACATGCCGCTCGACGTGCTGCAATCGCGCGACCCCAGCAAGGCGATCCCGCCGCTGCACGGGGCGCTGCTCAAGAACGAGCAGGATGTAATGCTGTTCGAACGGTTAGCGTTTATGGCGCGGCGGCAGCAGGGGAAGTAGGCGCGAGGGGTTGGCAGCGGCGCGGCTATTCATATATATTCGCAATGAATAGCGGAGGCCGTGATGGCAAACACCAGTCTTAGCTTGGGCGAGCATTGGGAGAAGTTCATTCGCAGCGAGGTCGGTAGCGGACGCTACGGCTCCGCAAGCGAAGTCGTGCGTGACGGGTTGCGGGCGCTGGAGGAGCGAAAAGCCCAACTCGACGCATTGCGTGCGCATCTTTCAGAAGGCGCGGCGCAGGCGCGGGGCGGCGAGTTCATCGAGGGCTATTCCGCCGATCGTGTCCTCGCCGCGCTGGATCGTGAGGGGTGACGTCGTTTCGCGTCACCCCGCGCGCATTTGAAGACCTCAAGACGATCGGACGCTACACGCTGCGCCAATGGGGACGTCAGCAGCGCGATGCCTATTTGCGCGGGCTGGACGCGCGCTTCGCGTGGTTGGCGGAACACCCCATGCTCGGGCGAGCGCGGGACGAGATCGCGCCGGGCTATCGCAGCTTTCGCCACGAGGCGCATGTCATCTTCTACCTGATCCGCGCGGACGGGATCGACATCATCGGCGTGCCGCATCAGGCGATGGACCTTGCTGCCCGCCTCGGCCGCGAGCCGGATTAGCGCCCCTACTCCCCCACCCGCACCACCAATTTGCCGATCGCGCCGCGGTCGGCGAGTTTGGCGATGGCCTTGCCGCCATCCTCGAATGCGAACACTTCGCTGACGTGCGGGTTGATCTTGCCGTCTTCCCACAAGCGGAAGAGGTGGTCGACATGCGCGGCGTTCGCCTGTGGGTCGCGTGCGGCGAAGGCGCCCCAGAACACGCCGCAGACGTCACAGCTCTTGAGCAGGGTCAGGTTGAGCGCGAGCCTGGGGATGCCGGCGGGGAAACCGACGACGAGGTAGCGCCCTTCCCATGCGATCGAGCGTAGCGCTGGTTCGGCATAGTCGCCGCCGACGGGATCGTAGATGACATTCGCGCCATCGGGGCCGACGGCCGCTTTAAACTGTTCGGCGAGTGCC
>JBHYGP010000571.1:0-1520 GCA_051858935.1 Sphingomonas sp. | reverse complement strand
CCGCATCAGGCGCAGCACGTCGAGCTGCAGGTCGGCGTCCATCTCGACGCCCTTGTCGCGTGCCTGCTCCATGTAGATCAGCAGGACCGAGCGCCAGCCATCCGTAGTCGGATGCGCCGCCATCTCGCGCATCAGCCACGCGCTCGCCTCGGACTTCTTGCCGGCGCGATAGAGCCGGTCGGCGACGAACTTGTACCACGCCACGGGTGCCTTGCGGCCCGCCGCTTCCTCAGCCTTGATCGCGGCATCGATGCTCGCCACGCCCGCGTCGAGCTGTCCGGCATCCAGCTGCGCCTGCGCGATCTGCAGGTTGAGATTGACGCCATTGGGCGCAAAGCCAAGTTCCCGCGCCTTGATCAGGAACGGCAGCGCATCGGCGTGCTTCTTCGCCTTGAGCGTCAGGTCGCCGCGGAAATAATAATATTGGCCCAGATTTTCTGGTCCGGTCTTGGGATGCGCGATCAACGTGTCCAGCGCGCGGATCGTCGCCGGATCGTCCTTGAGGTTGGCGGCGGTCGTCAGACGGAAACTGGCGGCGAAGAACTTCTCGTCATCGTTGGTCGCCAGCGCGTCGAGCGCGTCGAGCTTGCCCGCCGCGCCCGCAAAATCCTTGGCCTTGATCAGATTCTCGACCTCGATCGCGGCCTTGCGGAACGCGTCGCTGACCTTCAGCTTGGGTGCCTCTTCCTTCTGCTTTTTCTGCGCCGTCGCCGGTGCCGAGATGGCATAGGGCGCAGCCAGCAGAACTGCCGCGGCGACCGCAGCCTTGGAAACAGACTTCATCCGAAACTCTCCTCACGCGCTTATGCGTAGCGGTTGACGCGACCGCTCTAGTAATCCGCTCCGCCCGGTCAAGGCGGTCTATAGTCGATCGGGCGTTCGCACAGCCTCACTGAACGCATTTTGAACGTTCCGGCTCCCGAAATGATACGACGAGCCAGGCTTCTCGCGTGCGCGCGCGTGCGAGCGCGCGGGGTTGGCAGGTAGCCACGGTGCGGCTAGAGCGGTCACAACACTGAAACAACCCTTCGAAAGCACCGCAACTTGACCGACGAGACCGTCCTCGCGGACCCCTCCGATATCACCCCCATCTCCATCGTCGATGAGATGAAGACCAGCTACCTCGATTACGCGATGAGCGTGATCGTGGCGCGCGCGCTTCCCGATGTCCGCGACGGGCTGAAGCCGGTGCACCGCCGCATTCTCTATGCGGCGCAGGAGGGCGGCTATCTGCCCGGCAAGGCGTATCGCAAGTCTGCCCGCCTGGTCGGTGACGTGATGGGTAAATACCATCCGCACGGCGACAGCTCGATCTACGACGCGATGGCGCGCATGGCCCAGGATTGGGCGATGCGCGTGCCGCTGATCGACGGTCAGGGCAATTTCGGCTCGATGGACCCCGATCCGCCCGCCGCGATGCGCTACACCGAAGCGCGTCTGGCCAAGGTCGCGATGTCGCTGCTCGACGATATCGACAAGGATACGGTCGACTTCCAGGACAATTATGACGGCTCCGAAAG
>JBHYGP010000570.1:0-1520 GCA_051858935.1 Sphingomonas sp. | reverse complement strand
CCCGGACTTGATCCGGGCCGACGGAGGGGGAGGACGGCTGTGCGCTTGAGCCTCTCGCGTCAGTGCTTCCGCCCCCTCCGTCAGCTCCGCTGACACATCCCCCTGGCGGGGGAGGATTGAAGCGCAAGGCTTCCGAACCTCCATCCGGGCTGTCAGCGGTCGGTCGGCTAACGCTCCCCTTGCGGACATTAGAGGTTCCGGTTCAAAGTCATGGAATAAACGCATTCTTGCTTGGCGTGACAGCACTCATGAGCATCGCAATCACCGATGAGCCGGGGCAGCAGGCACCTCGATCCCAAATTGCTCCGGCTGCACAAATCGAAACCCCTGCCAGCGCCAGCAAATCGGCGCTGATTAGGCGCTTTCTCCGGGCAGTAGGCCGCCAACACCAACTTGATAGCGGAAGCTTCCTTGAGCGCTACGCTATACCGGGCGGCGTTATGTGGCCGATCAAGGCGGGCACGCAGCCAGCGGAAGACCTGCTGGGCGGGTTTGAAAGGCGGATGTCAGCACTCAAAAAGGCCTATGAGAAACATCGTTCGGTATATCAGCAGACTTACGAGGACCACGTAAACTGGGAGTTCACAGAAGAGGAGCTTGCCGAAATCGTGACGTTCTTGGAAAGCCCTGTGGGAAAGCATTACCTTGATGGTCATTGGCGGATGGAGGCTTATTCCGGCACCAACACCGAAGACCTTGAACAAGAGATCGTCGCTGAAGCACAAGCCAGTTTGGCAAAATAGCCGACGATCGCTTCCCACCCAATAGCTGACAGTTGAACCATATTTGCGGCAATCGCCCTTCATCGCCTCAAACCCTACGTCCCCCGCACCCCGACCTCACCCTTCCACCCGAACACCAGCTCCCACGCCGCCCACACCAGCGCGTCGGCCCGATCCGGCGAGCGCCCCGGCCCGGCATAATCGCCCCCGCGCACCAGCCCGCACAATTCATCCTCCAGCACCGCAAACGCCTCCGCGTGCCGCACCTGGCGCCGCTCGTACAGTGCCGCCACCGGCTCCGCCCGCGCCGCCTTGCCCCGGCTGGCATGGACCAGCCGCACCGGCATCGCCACCGCCGCTGCGCGCAGCACGCTTTCGACCATGTCGCCGCCCTGGTTCTTCTCCGCCACCACCCGGTCCGCGCCATGCCGGTCGGCACACGCCGCCACCGCCTGCGCCCAGCCCTCGGGCGACAGCCCGCCAACGCTCGCATCCTCCAGCACGCACAGTCGGCCCAGACCGTCCAAAGCCACCGCGACGATCCCGCACGCATCGCCCTCCGCGCTCGCCGGCGGATCGACGCCGACCACCACGCGCACCGGCGAGTCCACCGCCACCGCGCGCGCCGCCTCGATCATCGCCCGCGTCCACAGCGCCCCCGGCACATCGCTCAGCAATTCGCCGTCCAGCTCCTGCCGCCCCAGCCGCGTCCCGCCATATTCGGCCTCCATCGCCTCCACGAAACTCGCCGGCAGGTGCGGATTGTCCCGCGTCGCCCCGCGCGTCTCGACGCAACTC
>JBHYGP010000569.1:0-1523 GCA_051858935.1 Sphingomonas sp. | reverse complement strand
CATAGGCCTTTTCGAAGTCGCCAGTGTCGTGCAGCCGCTGAATCAGCGACGGCGTCTCGACCGTGCCGGGGCAGATCGCGTTGCAGCGGATGCCGTGGGTGACATAGTCGATCGCGACCGATTTGGTGAGGCCGATCACCGCCGCCTTGGTCGCGCCATAGGCGAAGCGGTTGGCGACCGCCTTGATGCTCGAACACACCGACGACATGTTGATGATCGATCCGCCGCCGCGCGCGATCATATTGGGCAGGACGGCACGGATCATGCGATATTGCGCGGTGACGTTGAGTGCATAGGCGAAGTCCCAGTCGTCCTCGCCGCAGTCGAGGATGGTGCCGGCATGGACCACGCCGGCGCAGTTATACAGGACGTTGATTTCGGGGTTGGCGGCGGCGATTGCCTTGACTGCCGCGGCGTTGGTCACGTCGAGCACGCGCAGCTCCGCGCCCTCAAGCCCCTCCAGCGCGTCGGCGCGGACATCGGTGGCGATCACGCGGGCGCCTTCGCGTACAAAGGCTTGCGCGGTGGCCCGGCCGATCCCCTGGCCCGCAGCGGTAACCAGCGCGACCTTGCCTTCCAGACGGCCCATCAAACTCTCTCCTAATCGGGACAAGCGGCATGGACAGATGCCGCGATCAAACATATGATGAATTATGTTTGATCGACACGCAAGCGCCGACTTTCCCCTGAATCGCCGATCGAGTCTGGGCCTTCTCGCCATGTTGTTGGGCAGCCCTGCGCTCGCCCAATCCGCCCTCACCGGGCATGGCGTGGAGAATATCCGCGACCATGGCGCGCGCGGCGATGGGCGCACGATCGACAGCCCGGCGATCCGGCGCGCGGTCGAGGCGGCGGCGAAGCGCGGCGGGGGCATCGTGCTGGTGCCGCCGGGGCGGTATCTGAGCTTTTCGATCCGGCTGCTGGACAATGTCACGCTGGCGCTGTCGGCGGGGGCGGTGATCGAGGCGGCCGACCCGGACATTCATGGGCGCAACTATGATCCGCCCGAAAATTATCTGGAAGAACAGTTCCAGGATTTCGGGATTACCCATGTCCATAACAGCCTGATCTATGCCGATGGCGCGTCGAATATCGGCGTGGTCGGGCCGGGGATGCTGCACGGGCTGGGGCTGGACCGCGAAGGGCCGGGCGACCGCTGGTGGCAGCGCAAGACCTGGCAGTCGGCCAGGGCGCTGGGGATCAGCCCGAAGGAGTTCATGCTGCGCGACGCGAATGAGGCGGCGCAGGTCGGGCGGGCGAACAAGACGATCGGGCTGATGAACTGCCGCAATGTGCGGTTGCAGGATTTCACGATCCTGCAGGCGGGGCATTTCGGGATCATCGCGCATGGGTGCAGCAACATGGCGCTGGACGGGATCGTGATCGACACCGATCGCGACGGGATCGACATCGATTGCTGTCGCGACGTGCGCGTGGTCAATTGCACGGTCAATGCGCCCAAGGACGATGCGATCGTGCTCAAGAGCAGCTATGCGCTGGGGCGCAAGGTGATGTGCGAGGAC
>JBHYGP010000568.1:8581-9328 GCA_051858935.1 Sphingomonas sp. | reverse complement strand
CACTGCACGAAGCCGGTGATCAGCGAGGTGGTGCCGAGCGTCACGACCAGCGACGGAATGCGGACATAGATGATGAAGAACGCGTTGATCAGCCCCACGACGAGGCCGGCGCCGAGTGCGGCTGCGATCGACCAGACGATCGGCACATCGTACCAGACGTTGAGCACGCCGATGACGCAGGCCGACAGGGTCAGCGTCGCGCCGACCGACAGATCGTAGTCGCCGGCCGTCAGCGGCACGATGATGGCGAGCGCCAGAAGCGCGGCGGGCGCGTAGGACGCGAACAGGATGGCGAAATTGCCCCAGTTCATGAACGAGCGCGGCATCAGCGCGCTGAAGAAGGCGATCAGCAGCGCCCACACGATCAACAGCGCGACGCGCTCGAACAGGCGGCCATAATTCCTGGCCGGCAGATCCTGCTCGGCGGAGGGTCGGGAAAGATCTGTCATGAGGCTGCCTGGGGGTCGGGGACGGACGGGTCCGCAGTCTTGGAAAGGTCGAGCTCGACGGAAGCGTAGCAGGCCTGCGCCAGCCCGTCCTTGGTCAGCTCGTCGCCGGCGATCTCGCGATGCACGCGGCCGCGCGCGAAGACCAGAACGCGGTCGCAGATCTCGGCCAGCTGTTCGGTGTCGGACGAGGCGCACAGGATCGACATGCCGTCGCCTGCCGCCGCCTTGAGTGCCGCGAAGATATGCGCGCGCGTGCCGACATCGACGCCCTGCGTCGGCTCGTCGAGCAGCATCAGCT
>JBHYGP010000568.1:0-8530 GCA_051858935.1 Sphingomonas sp. | reverse complement strand
CCAGCGCGCGATCAGCACTTTCTGCGCGTTGCCGCCCGAAAGCGCCGAAAGCTTCATTTCCGGATCGTTCGGCTTGACCTCGAACTCGCGGCCGAGGCTGCGTGCCTCGCGGCGCATCGCGCCATTGTCGAGCCGGCCGCGTTTGAAGAAGCGGCCGAGGTCGGGCAGGAACATGTTCTCGAAGATCGGCAGCGTGGCGACGCCGCTGGCGTGTTCGACCACACAATCCTTGATCGCCCCTTGCTCGTCGATCAGCAGCGAAACCCCGGTCGATCCGTCTCGCCCTTCGAAAATGGCCTGATCCGGGTAATCGCCGGACCTGACGAGTTTCCAGGGCGAAACCAGCGCTACCGGTTTTACGGCGATCCGGGTCTCCCCCGCCTCATCGGCGTTCCAGTGCGCACGCAGGTCGGTATTGCACTTGTCCATCGCCGTGACGGCGGCCGCAAATCCCTGTGTCGACAGGTTGAGGTCGAGCCGACGCCCCTTGATCGCCAATGCGGGCGCACTCGCGAGGCGATCGAAGTCCGCGCGCGGACCGTTGATCCAGAAGACTTCCATCCCCGATTTTCTGGGCGTGAAGCCGAGCGCGGTCGTCGCTACGTCGCCGAGTTTGACGTCGAAATGGGCGGCGTTCTGATACCCGCCCTTGCGCGAGATCATCACGCGAATGACGTCGCCATTGAGCGAGGGTTTGAACGCGAAGATCGTCGGCTTCTTTGCGTCGCCATAGTTTTGCAGCGCAAGGCAAGTGGTGTCGCCCCAATCGACGCGCCACTTCCCCAATGGCATCTGGGGGGCATCGCCGGGGGGCGGAGCACCGGCCGCAACCGCCGCGGCAAGGAAAATGTCGAGCATTTGAGCAGCGTTGCACGCTGGCGGCGCGCCCGCAAGTTCAGCGGCTGCTGCGGATCCGGTCGATCAGCGCGACGATCAGCAGCAGTGCGATGCCGACGCCAAGACCGGCGAGAAAGCCGATCGAGGGCTGGCCCTGACGCACGCCGATGACGGTGCCGACGACCAGCGAAAGGGCGAGAAGCGCGCCGCCGGCGATCGGGGCGGGTTTGGAAGAACGGCTCATGCCCGCGCCATGCCACGTCCCGCGCCGGGACGCCACCGTCCCGCAGTGACACGCGCGATACGGGGTGGAGCGGCATGGTTGACGCGGATTCACCCTCGTCAGCCGCGGCCCCGCGTCACTCTCGCAAGACTGGCACGCGCGGTGCGTGCGTGCGCGCGACCTCTCTCGCCAAGGAAACCCGATGTCGCCCATCCCCTATCTCGCCGACCGCGCCCATGTGTTCGACGCCACGGACCTGATCCGGTCGTTCGGCGACGATGCGGGGTTGGAAGCAGCGGCGCGCGCGGACAAGTTCCGCGACCTGGGCAACCACATCAATTTCTGCCGCTGGCGTCAGATCGAGCGGCTGATCGTGCTGATGAGCGTGAACCGCGCGGTGGGCACCGTGCATTGATCGTCACAGGCTGACGGAAACCTGTCGTCCCAACCGCGTTTAGCGGGCATGGGGGACTTATGACATTACCGCAGATCCTGTCGGTCACCGTCCTGATCGGGATGATGGGCCTCTTTCTGTGGGGGCGGTTCCGCTACGACGTCGTCGCGGTGATGGCGCTGCTCGCCGCAGTCGCCGCAGGGCTGGTGAAGCCCGAGAACGCCTTTTCGGGTTTTTCCGACGATATCGTGATCATCGTAGGCTCTGCGCTAGTGCTGTCGGGCGCGGTGCAGCGGTCGGGGGTGATCGAGCGGCTGATGCGCCAGTTGCAGACCCGGGTCACGCGGGTGCGCTCGCAACTGCTGCTGCTTTCGGCCAGCGTCGGGTTCGGTTCGGCTTTGGTCAAGAATATCGGCGCGCTGGCGATCATGATGCCCGCCGCGTTCCAGATGGCGAAAAAGTCGAACAGTTCGCCCAGCGTGTTCCTGATGCCGATGGCGTTCGCGTCGCTGCTCGGCGGACTCATCACCCTGATCGGCACGTCGCCCAACATCATCGTCAGCCGGGTGCGCGAGGAAATGACGGGCGAGCCGTTCCGCATGTTCGACTATGCGCCGGTCGGCATCGGTCTGACCGTCGTCGGGCTGATCTTCCTGCGTTTTGGCTATCGCCTGCTGCCCGCCGAGCGTCGCGCCGCGCCGACGATGGGCGAGGCGCTCGACATTCACGACTATGCGACCGAGGCCAAGATCGTCGAGCAATCGGCGGCGAAGGACGAGCGCGTCGCCGAGTTCATCGAGCGGCACGAGCAGGAGGTGGCGATCACCATGTTCCTGCGCGATGGCGTCCGCGCAACGCCCTTTCCCGATACCGTGCTGCGCGAGGGGGACATCCTGATTCTGGGTGGGACCCCGGACAGCCTCGAGCGGGCGATCGCGCGCGACAAGCTGGATTTCGTGGGCACCAGCGAAGCACCCGAAACGGTCGAGGGCGACGAAATCGGGGTGATCGAGGCGGTGGTCAGCGCGGGATCGCCGCTGGTTGGCGGCACCGCAGGGTCGCTGATGCTGCGTCAGCGTTTCGGGTTGAACCTGATCGCGGTGTCGCGTCAGGGCGAGCGGATCGTCCGGCGGATGCCCAATGTCGTGTTCCGCGCGGGCGATGTGATCGTGCTGCAGGGGCCATTGAGCGCGCTGCCGGGCACGTTGAACGAGCTGGGCGCGCTGCCGCTGGCCGAGCGCGACCTGCGGTTTGGCAGCGTGCGCAAGGGGCTGTTGCCGATCGCGATCCTGGGCGTGGCGATGGCGGCAACCGCGACCGGAGCGGTGCCGGTGACGATAGCCTTTTTCGCGGCGGCTGCGGCGGTGGTGTTGTTCGGCGCGCTGCCGCTGCGCGATGCCTATGACCATGTCGAATGGCCGATCCTGATCATGCTCGGCGCGCTGATCCCGGTCAGCGACACGCTGCGCAGCACCGGGGTGACCGAGTTGATCGGGCAGTGGCTGTCGGCGACGGCGACCGGGCTGCCGCCATGGGGCGCGGTCGCACTGATCATGGCGGCGGCGATGGCGGTGACGCCGTTCCTCAACAATGCCGCGACGGTGCTGGTGATGGCGCCGATCGCCGCGACCTTCGCGGGCGATCTGGGGCTGCGGCCCGAGGCGTTCCTGATGGCGACGGCGGTGGGCGCGGGGTGCGATTTCCTGACCCCGATCGGGCATCAGTGCAACACGCTGGTGATGGGGCCGGGAGGGTATCGCTTCAGCGACTATGCGCGGCTGGGTGCGCCATTGTCGTTGATCGTACTGATCGTCGGGCCGCCGCTGATCCTGTGGTATTGGCCGGTTGCGTAGTTGTGGCGGCCCGCCCGACTTCCTAATTTTGCCGAGAACCGTTTGAGGAGAGACTATGCGTACCCCCGAAGCCGTTGCCGGAATGCTGTGCCCCGTGTGCAAGGTGGGGCTCCATATGAGCGATCGGCAGGGGATCGAGATCGATTATTGCCCGCAATGCCGGGGCATCTGGCTGGATCGCGGCGAGCTCGACAAGATCATCGAGCGCAGCGGCGCGGGCGAGACACCCGTCGCCCCGCAGGCTCCGCAGCCGCCAATGCCGCCGCAACCGCCGCAGAGCGGGCCGTGGCAGCAGGGCGGCGGCTATCCGCAGCAGCAGGGCTATGGCGGGGGATATGGCCATCAGGGCCACGACCCGCGCTATTACAAGCAGAAGCGCAAGAAGAGCTTTCTGGAAGAGCTGTTCGACTGACCTTCATTCCTCCCCTGCGGGGCAGGGGAGGAATTTGCTTACGCCAGCGCGCCGACCAGCGACTTCACTTCCATGAATTCCGCCAGCCCGTACTTCCCGTGCTCGCGGCCATTGCCGCTCTGCTTGTAGCCACCAAAGGGCAGGTCCGGGTTGGGCTGGCCGCCGTTGATATAGACCATGCCGGCGCGCAGCCGGGGCGCGACGCGCTTGACCGCTTCGGGGCTGCCGAACACCACCGCTGAAAGGCCGTAGTCGGTGTCGTTGGCGATGCGGACGGCGTCTTCCTCGCTGTCATAGGGGATGATCGTGACGACGGGGCCGAAGATTTCCTCGCGCGCAATGGTCATGTCGTTGCGGACGCCGGAAAACAGGGTCGGCTTGACGAAATAGCCGGTTTCGATCCCATCGGGACGGCCGGGGCCGCCGGTTTCCAGCGTCGCGCCTTCCTCCATGCCCTTGCGGATCAGGCCCTGGATCTTCTCCCATTGCGCCTTGTTGACCACCGGGCCGAGGTGACGGCCCTCTTCGGCGGGGTTGCCGCAGATCGTGGCCTTCATCATCTCGGCGGCGGCAGCGGCGGCTTCCTTCTCCAGCGCGGCGGGGACGAGCAGGCGGGCGGGGGCGATGCAGCTCTGGCCAGAGTTCATCAGCACGCTGAACAGGGTGCCCTTGACCGCCGCGCCGACATCCGCGCCCTCCAGCATCAGCGAGGGCGACTTGCCGCCCAGTTCCTGATGGACGCGCTTGACCGTGTCGGCGGCATTCTTGGCGACCGCGATGCCGGCACGGGTGGAGCCGGTGAAGCTCACCATGTCGACGTCCTTGTGGCGGCTGAGCGCCGTGCCGACGCCGGGGCCGTCGCCGTTGACGAGGTTAAACACGCCCGCCGGCACGCCGGCAGCGTCCATCACCTCGGCAAAGATCGCGGCACAGCTCGGCGCTTCCTCGCTGGGTTTCAGGATCATGGTGCAGCCGGCGGCGAGGGCGGGGGCGACCTTCGACACGATCTGGTTGAGCGGCCAGTTCCACGGGGTGATCATCGCGACGACGCCGATCGGTTCGTGGACGACCAGGCTGTTGCCGACCTGCTCCTCGAACTGGAATTCCTTGAGCGCGCGGGCCGCGGACATCAGGTGGCCGATGCCGGAGCCAACCTGTGCAGTCTTGGCGAGGCTCAATGGCGCGCCCATTTCGGCGCTGATCGCCAGCGCCATGTCGTCCATGCGCTTCTTATATTCCTCCAGCACACGCTCGATCAGCGCAGTCCGCTCTTCGACGCTGGTGCGGCCGAAGCTCTCGAACGCGGCCTTGGCGGCGGCGACCGCCTTGTCGACATCGGCCTGTGAGCCGAGGGTGATTTCGGTGGTGGCAGACTCCGTAGCGGGATCAATAACCTCGTGGCGGGTGCCGCCTTCGCTGTCGATCCATTGGCCGCCGATATAATGCTTCAGATAGCTGCGCATCCTGCCCTCCAGATTTTTGAGTATCGGGTATGGCCGCCTAGATGGAGGCGCGTGGCACGGGTTGCAACCCGAAACTTATGCGGGTCAGGCGGTGCCGGGATAGCGATGTTCGTGGAGCAGGCTGGCGAGGTGGGCGGCATTGGCGGCAACCATTGCGGCGGTCTCGCGAACCTTCTCGGGGACGGTGTCGAGGTCCTTGAAGTCGGTCGACCCCATCGCTTCGCCGACCCAGTAGCAGGCGGCGACCGCGGGGATGGTGTAGCCGACATCGTTCAGCGCCTGAAACAGCTGCGCCGAGCTGAAATGCGCGCCGTCCTCATTGCCGACGATCGCGGCGACCGCGACCTTGCTATAGCTTGGCATGCGTCCTTGGGCGTCGGTTTCGGAGAGGAAGGCGTCCATGCGCTCGAGCACCCGTTTGCCGACGCTGCTGACCTGTCCCATCCAGATCGGACCGCCGAAGATCAGGATGTCGTGGGCGAGGATCTTCTCGCGCAATTCGGGCCAGGCGTCGCCATCGCCTTCGTCCGAAGTGACGCCGGGCTTGATGTCATGTGCAGCAGCGCGGATCGTTTCGGATAGCTCGACATCGTGCTTTGCAAGCGCACCCTCGAGCACCGCGATCATCGCGTCGGTGGAGGAGGCCTTGGCCGCGTCGGCCTTGAGCGTGCAGTTGAGGGCTATGGCGCTGAGCATCCCATAGGGACGCACTGCAGGGGCCGTCGTTCCCTCAGTCGCGTTTTTCCCGGGTGAGTCGTGTAATGAACGCGGCGCTGCGCAGCGCCTGGAGCGGGATCGATGTGAGGTCGACCCATTCGCCTTCGGCATGGGCATTGCCGCCCGCGACGCCGAGGCCGGCGAGGGTGTCGACATCGGCGGCGACGAAGGCGCTGTCCGCGGCACCGCGCCGTGCGGGGTCCATTTCGGCCATTTCGGGGAGTTTGAGGTCGCGGTTGACGGAGTTGAGCTTGACCAGCAGTGCGCGGTTGCCATCGGTCGGGGCCATTGGCGGATAGCCCTCCTGAAAGTCGAGATTGGCGGTCGTGCCGGGCAGGTTCTTCGCGACGATCGCCTGCATCGCGGCGCGGGTCCTGGCCTCCTGCTCCGGGGTGAGTGCGCGCAGGTCGCCGCGCGCTACGGCCTCGGCGGCGACGATGTTGGTCTTGCCGCCCGCGCTCATCTGATAATTGTTGTCGGCGAGCGTCGCGGGGGTGCCGGCGGCCATCACGCCGACATTGAAGGTCAGATTCTGCTCGGGCAGCGTACGGCGAAATTCGTCGAGGATGCGCGCCAGTTCATACGCCGCGCCATAGCCGAGCGTTGCGTTGAACACCCCGCTGCTATGCCCGGTCTTGCCGGTGGTGCGCAGCGTCCAGTTGACCGAGCTTCGCCGCGCGATCGTGCCGGTGTCCTTGCCCTCATCGCGCGCGAGATTTTCATATTCGAGCGCGACATCGGCCCATTTCCCTGCGGCGATCAGGTCGCGGCGGGCGATGGCGAGCGGGGCACCGGTGCGCTCTTCATCGCCGGTCAGGACGATCTTGATGTCGGCGTTCTTCAGCGTCCCCGCTGCATGCATCGCGCGCATCGCGGCGATGATGACGACGATCCCGCCCTTGTCGTCGCCGATGCCGGGGCCGGTCGCGCGATCGCCGTCGCGGACGAACTTCTGGAAGGGTGATTCGGGTTCGAATACCGTGTCGAGATGCGCGATCAGCAGGACACGCTTGCCTTTGCCATTGCCCTTGTGCGTCGCGACCAGATGCCCGGCGCGGCCTGTTTCCTGCATGTCGATCCATTCGACCGTGAAGCCCAGCGGTTCGAGTTCGGCGCGCACCATCGCCCCGACCTTGGTCACGCCGTCGATATTGAGCGAGCCGCTGTTCTGGTTCACCAGCTTTTCGAGCAGCGCGACGTGGCGGTCGATCTCGGCGTTCACCGTTGCCGCCATCTTTTGCTCGACGGGCGTCTGGGCCATTGCGGGGAGGGTGGCAGAGACCAGGGCGAGCGGGACGAATAGCTTGAGCATGTCCACTCTTAGAGCCGCCAGCATCCGCGCTCGAAAGTGCTAGCTCGGCGTCACTTGAAAGATATCGCCGTCGAGGTCGACCAGATAGAGGTTGCCTGCGCTATCCTCGCCGAACGAAACCAGCTGATTGATCGCTCCAGCATCCGGCGCGAAGTCCTCGTTGCGGCGTTCGTATCTGCTCGACGCGAGGGTGGTTCCCGCGACGAGTGATGCCGCCGGAACGCTCCAGATATTCCCGCTGACGAAATCGCCGAACACATAGGCGCCGGCCAGCGAGGCGACGGGTCCGCGATAGACATAGCCGCCGATCACCGACTGCCCCTGACGCGGTCCGCTGCCGTGGCTGTATTCGGTGACCGGGGCGGTCAGCCCGGTCGGCGCAGTTCCGCTATAAGGCTGCGTACCCTCAAGAAAGCGCCAGCCGAAGTTGAGACCCGGCTGATCGGCGCGAAGCACGTTGACTTCCTCGCGCGCGCCTTGCCCGACATCGCCGATGAACAGCCGCCCGTCCGGGGCGAATGAGGCGCGGAACGGATTGCGCAGCCCATAGGCGAACACATAGGGATCGCCACCGCCGGCGAGGAACGGGTTGCCGGGGGCTGGACTGAAGAAATTGGGAGATGCGCCCGCATAGGGGTCGTCGACGACATGGATCCGAAGGATCTTGCCGAGCCGCACGTTGCGGTTCTGGGCGTTGTTGCCGGGATCTCCCGCGCCGCCGCCGTCGCCGATTGCCGCGTAGAGATAGCCGTCGGGGCCAAACCCCATCCAGCCGCCATTGTGATTGTTCGCGTCCGGGTGCGGGATCGAAAATGTCCCGAGCCGGTCGGGCGGGAAGCCCGCTGCGCGCAGGACATACTGGCGCAGCTCGATGGTCCCGCCGGCACCTGTGGCGAAGACCATGAAGCGCCCCGAGGTGGCGAAATTGGGAAACAGGGCCATCCCCAGCAATCCGCGTTCGCCATCGGTCGTGAGACCGCCGACCGTGAACAACAGTGTCTTCACGCCCGTTGCCGGATTGAGCCGCCAGATTCCGCCGCCCTTTTCCGCAACATAGACGTCGGTGCTACCCGGAATGGGGCTGACATAGACCGGTTGGGCAAACCCCGTTCCGACACGACGTACGGCGATGCCCTCGCGGCTGTTGGTCACGGTGACGCTGACGTCCTGCGTCGCGGAGAGGCTGCCATCGCTGACCCGCAGCTGGACCTGATAGATGTTATTCCCGTCGGCATCGGCCGGAAGGTCGAAATTCGGAGCCGGTGCGAAGCTGAGCGCACCGGCGGTCGTGATGGTGAAGTGCGCGGCATCGGCCCCGC
>JBHYGP010000567.1:0-1551 GCA_051858935.1 Sphingomonas sp. | reverse complement strand
CCGTGCAGGACTGGAAAAGCCCGGCACCCCGGGGCGCAACGACAGCGCCGAACTGGCGGCGGGCGACGCGCGCGCCTATCTGCTCGACTTCGGAAGCTTCGGGCGACGCGGCTATGTCTATCTGCGCGACGACGACCGCAAGGTGAAGTCCGCCACGCTACGCTATCGCGACGGTGCGGGCTGGAAGTCGATCACCGACGCCGCCTTCCCGTTCGAATTCAGCGTACCGCGCAAGCATGGCCAGAGCCTGCGCTTCACCCTGTCGGTCGATGCCGTAGGCGGCGGGACCGTGACGAGCCCGGAAACGGTGCTGGGGGAATGACAAAAAAGGGGCGGCCGGTTGACCGACCGCCCCATTTGACCGCGCGTTATCTGTCAGCCTTGGATTTTCTCCGCATGCGCCCACAGCGCATCGCCCGGCGCGACACCCAGCCCCGGCCCCGTGGGCAAGGCATAGGCACCCGCCTCACACATAAGCTCACCGTCGAGCAGCGCCGCGTTCCGGTCCATGATCGAATGCTGATATTCGTGCATCGGCAGGTCGTCGATCGCCGCTGAGGCCTGCAGGCTCGCCGCCTGGAAGATGCCGAGGCCGATCGTCGCGTGCGGAATAGTCTTCACATGATGCGCGCCAGCCAGCTGTGCGATGCGCATGAACTGGGTGATCCCCTTGTGCCCCATTTCGGGCTGTACGATCGCCAGTGCGCCCGCGCGCAGGCGCGGCAGCGCATCGTGGACGCTGCGCCATTCCTCGCCACCCGCGATCGGCGTCGCCACGGAACGGGCGACATGCGCCAGCCCTTCGACATCCTCGGGCTTCACCGGTGCTTCGGCGAACCACAGCCCATAGGGCTCGAGCCGCCGGATCAGCGCCGTCGCTTCCGCCGCGCCGAATATCCAGTGGAAGTCGATCATCAGCTTGACCTTCGGCCCCAGCGCATCGCGCAGCGCCGCCAGTTCGGCTTCGATCCCCTCGGGATCGACCGCCGCGGCGAACTTGATCGCGTCATAGCCTTTCGCGACGAACTGCGCGGCGAGTTCAACCCGCTCGTCCAGCGTCGCGCGCGGCAGGCCGGAGACATAAGCGGGAATCGACGCCCGCCGCTCGCCTCCCAGCAGCTTGAGGATCGGCTGGCCGGCGAGCTTGCCGCAAATATCCCACAGCGCGATATCGACCGCCGCAAGCGCATCGAGCCAGAAGCCGCCGGTATAGCCCCGCACCCGCAGCATATCGTACAGGTCGTGCCAGATCGCCGACACGTCGAACGGGTCGCGCCCACGTACCAGCGGCAGGATCAGATCGTCGATCAGCTCGCCGATCACGCGCGGCGCGGTCAGGCCATAGGTTTCACCCCAGCCGACCGCGCCGTCGCGGGTCGTCACCTTGACCAGAACCGACCGGTCCTGCGTCGGATAGATCGTCCGGTTGGACGTGCGGACCAGATAGCCGCGCTCATTGACCCGCTCGCCCGGGCGCAGCGGACCCAGATAGGGCGTGTCGCGCGGGATCGTGACAATGAACGTCTCGATATGCTCGATCTGGTCCCGCAT
>JBHYGP010000566.1:0-1552 GCA_051858935.1 Sphingomonas sp. | reverse complement strand
TGTGATGGGGGCGGAGACGATCCATGAACCCTTCGACCTGCCGGCGCAGGGGGTGAAGGTGTGCTTCGTCGATACGCCAAACACGCAGATCGAGCTGATCGAGCCGCTGGGGGCGGACTCGCCGATCCACGGGTTTCTGGCCAAGAACCCGGCGGGTGGGCAGCATCACCTGTGTTACGAGGTGCCCGACATTCACGCGGCCAAGGCATGGTTCGAGGGCAAGGGCGCGCGGGTGCTGGGCGAGCCGCGCATCGGGGCGCATGGGACGCCGATCTTCTTTGTCCATCCGCGCGACATGGGCGGGGTGCTGACCGAGATTATGGAGAGCCCGCGTGGGGATCACTGACTATAGCGTGCTCCGGCGAAGGCCGGAGCCTTGGCGGGGGCAGGGCTTCGGTTGGCAACGCTCCTGCCTGCGCAGGAGCACAGGGGAGATCATCGGATGAGTGAAGAGACCGTCCTTTACAGCCTCGACAATGGCGTCGCGACGATCCGGCTGAACCGGCCCGAGCGGCTGAATGCGGTGACGTTCGACATGCTCGACCTGATCCGCGCATCGTTGCTGCGCGCGGTGAATGAGGGCGCGCGGGCGGTGTTGCTGACCGGTGAGGGGCGGGCGTTTTGTTCGGGCGCGGACCTGGCCGGGCGGATGGATCGCGGGCCGGTCGATCCGGCGGATAGCCTGGAGTTTCACTACAATCCGCTCGCCGAAACGCTGTCGAAGCTGCCGATCCCGATCGTCACCGCGATCAACGGGCCGGCGGCGGGTGCTGGCGTCGGCATCGCGCTGGGTGGCGATATCGTGGTGATGGCGAAGAGCGCGTACCTGTTGCTCGCGTTCAGCAATATCGGGCTGGTGCCCGATTGCGGCGCGACGTGGCTGGTCGCCAAATCGGCGGGGCGGGCCAAGGCGCTGGAAATGGCGCTGCTGGGCGAGAAAATGTTCGCCGATGACGCCAAGGACGCCGGGCTGGTCGCACGCGTGGTCGAGGACGACGCGCTGATGGCGGAGGCGGGGAAGCTCGCCGCGACCCTCGCGGCGAAGCCGACGGTCGCGCTGGGCCTGATCCGTGCGCAGATCAAGGCGGCGCTCAACAACACGCTGTCCGAGACACTGAGCGTCGAGGCGGCGCATCAGCGGATTGCGGGCAAGACCGAGGATTTTCGCGAAGGCGTAATGGCGTTCCTCGGCAAGCGGGCGCCGGAGTTCAAGGGTAAGTAAATGACCGACAAGCCCACCCCCGCCGAGTGGAAGGCGCTGGCCGACAAGGAAGTGAAGGGCCGCGACCTGACGTGGCGCACGCCGGAGGGGATTGACGTCAAGCCGCTGTATACGGCGGAGGATGTGACTGCCGATCCAGGGATGCCCGGATTTGCGCCGTTCACGCGCGGGGTGCGGGCGTCGATGTATGCCGGGCGACCGTGGACGATCCGGCAATATGCGGGGTTTTCGACTGCGGAGGAATCCAACGCATTCTACCGTCGCAACCTCGCGGCGGGGCAGAAGGGGCTGTCGGTCGCGTTCGATCTCGCGACGCATCGCGGCTATGAC
>JBHYGP010000565.1:0-1553 GCA_051858935.1 Sphingomonas sp. | reverse complement strand
GGTGTCGTCGAACCCCTCCAGCTCCCCCGGCAGGGCCCCATCGGTGAGGCGCGCATGCAGCGCCTCGGCGAGCGACTTGATCGGCGTCTTGCTCATGGAGCCGCGCTATGCGCCCGTGCGGCGCGCGGCTCAAGACTTGCTGCACCGCACCGTAACATTTGAGACTAAATTACGAGGATAGCGGTAACGAAGCACAAAAAAATGCGCGCGACCCGGGCTTTTGGACCAGTTCGCGCGCAGCTTGGGAGAAGGCTTCAGGAAAGGATCAGTGGTTCATGCGGCGGCCTTGCGCAGCGCGCGGTTGGACAGCGCGGCGTCGTCGTCGATCCGCGCGACGATATCGAGTTCGCCATCGGCTCCCGCACGGGCGAGCAACAGCACGAATTCCTCGCTGCCCGCCGCCATCTGGACATGCGCGATTGCCGGGCGCGCGCGCAGTTCGGCGCGGACTTGGTCGAACAAGTCGGGCTGGGGCGCGGGCTTGCGCAGCGCGCGCTCGGCCTTGACGATCCCCTTGATGCCGCCGTCCGCGCTGCTGATGAACGCGTCGAGCCCGCCCTCGACCACGTCGTGGCGGCGCGCATGGCTCATCACAGCCGCAAATTCGGTCAGGCGGGTCTTGTCGTAATCGCTGCCAAAGACGAGCTTGGCGGCGGCGGTCATCGGCGCGCGCGCCTGCACCGCGATCCCGGCATCGGCGAGCAGTTCGGCATAGTCGTCGGCATGCGTTTCCGATGCACGGGCGAAATCATAGGCGCGCGACAAGGCACGGTAGAGCGACGAGCGACTGCGCGTATCGGCGGCGCGTGCGGCGGCGGCGGTCTCGCGCGCGATCAGCAGGCGGTCGGCGAGCGAATCGGGGGCGGGGACCACGACCTCCTCGACCAGCACGTCGCCGTCGAACCCGGCGCTAGGCCCATCTGCCCAGACGGGGGCAGCGACCAGCGGCACCGGTGTGGCGCGGCGGGCTTCCTCGACCTCGCGCTCCAGCCGCGCCTGCGTCTCGGCGTCGACCAGTTCCTTCCAGTTGATCACGCCATAGATGAAGTCGATCGCGTCGCCATCGGACGAAAAGGGCATCAGAATGCCGCGATACAGCGTATTGTGCCCGCGCTGGCCGACGAACTCGGCCTCGAACCCGATCGGGGCGCGGTTGGCGATGATCTGCAGATAATGGTCGGTCAGGCGCGACAGCAGCGAGCGGCTGGGCACTTCGCCGACATGAGTGATGTCGGCGGTGACGCCGCATTCCTCACGCAGCGACAGGCCGAGATAGCGAATCGCCGGATTCTCGATGCCCTTGCTGAAATCGAGCAGCACGCTGTGCGGCCCGAAATCGGCGATGTTGCCCGGATCGAGATCCTCGATCGACGGATAAGCGCGGCCCTGCAGCAGCGAAACCCAATGATTATAGGCACGTACATGCATGCGCCGCTCGTCCGAGCCGATCGATAGGCGATGCGCGTCATGCGCCGAATCGGTCACGCCGGTATCGTCGTGATCGGTGTCGGGACGGTCATCGAGTCCGCGGGCGGTGTCCATGCGCATGCTCC
>JBHYGP010000564.1:0-1561 GCA_051858935.1 Sphingomonas sp. | reverse complement strand
GATGGCTGGCTGGTCAGCGATCTGGGTGACCAGGTGATGATGATGAACCTCGATCGCGGCGTCTATGTCGGACTGAACGCGATGGGGGCCGAGATCTGGAGAAAGATCGAAACGCCACATGCGATCGGCGACATCTGCGCCGCACTGGTCGATGGGTTCGAGGTCGATCCGGCGACCTGCCGAGCCGAGGTCGAGGCGTTCGTCGACAAGATGTCGGCGCGCGGGCTGGTCAGGGTTGCGGAGGGCTGATCGGGCATGGCGGGGATTTTCGGCCTGTTGCGTCGAGATGGCGCCATGGCTTCGCCCCGCGACCTGGCGCGGATGATGCGCCAGCTTGCCCCGCTCGCCCCGGACGGGTGCCGTAGCGAGACGCTGGGCGAACTGGGCGTCGGCATCTGCCACGCGCCGCTGCGCGCGATCGACCGGTTCGACGGGGTCCCGATCGGCGACGCGGAGGCGGGGGTCACGCTGGTCGCGTCTGCCCGGCTCGACGAGCGCCCCGGGTTGGGCGCGGCGCTGGGCATTGTCCCCGCCGATCTGGCGCGGATGACCGACAGCGCGCTGATCCTGCGCGCTTGGCTGCGCTGGGGCGAAGACTTCGCGGCACATCTGCTGGGCGATTTCGTGGTCGCGATCTGGGACGAGCGGCGGCGACGGCTGGTGCTGGCCCGCGACCCGATGGGGCAGCGCGACCTGTTCTATCATGTCGGACGCGACCTGCTTGCCTTTGCGCCCGACATTTGCGGCCTGCTGGCGCTGGGCGAGGTGCCGCGCGCGCTTGAAGAGTCGATGCTGTGCAATGCGCTGACGCAAGATTTCACCGCAAACCCCGGCGCGACCATGTTTGCCGGTATCCAGAGCCTGCCCGGCGGCCATCTGCTGGTTGCCGAGCGGGGGCGCGCACCGGAGCGGCGCAGCTTTTGGGAGCCGCATGCCGATCCCGCGCATGTCGGGCGCAACGAGGCCTATTATATCGACGCCTATCGCGCGATTTTGGGTGATGCGGTCGCGACCCGTCTCAGCGGGCTGGAACGGCCGCCCGGCCTGTTGCTAAGCGGCGGGTTCGACAGCGGCGCGATCGCGGGGCTGGCGCGCGGGCCGCTACGGCAGAGCGGACAACGGCTGGTCGCTGCCGCATCGGTGATGCCGCCCGACTATGCCGGGACGATCCGCCATGCCGGGCACTGGGTCGACCTGTGCGAGCGTGACATGTCCTGGCTCGATATCCGTCGCGTGACGCGCGAGGGGCTGGACCCCCTGGCGGGCATCCCGTCCTGGCTGAACGAGCGCCAGACCTTGCCCTCCTCCTATGGCGGCGTCGACGATGCGCTGTGCGCCCGGCTGGCCTCGGCCGGGGTCGGGCTGGCGATGGATGGGCATGGCGGCGACTATACACTCAACCCGCGCGGGCGACAGGCGCTCGCCCGCTGGCTGGCGAAGGGCGATTATCGGCGCTTCGGGCGCGAACTCCTGGCCGCGCGCCGCACCACCCAGCGCTCGCTCGCGTCGCTGGTCCGGCACGATGTCGCGCCGCATCTGTTGCCCGCGCCGCTGCGGCGCT
>JBHYGP010000563.1:0-1561 GCA_051858935.1 Sphingomonas sp. | reverse complement strand
TCCTCCCCCGCCAGGGGGAGGTGGCGCCGAAGGCGACGGAGGGGGAGGACGGCTGCGGACTATCGCCTCTTGCCGATACCCTTCCTCCCCCTCCGTCAGCTGCGGTGACACCTCCCCCTTGCAGGGGAGGATTGAGTCGATCACCCGCGCGTGCGCCAGCCCTCGGCATAGGAATCGCGCGCGACTTCCGAATAGGGCGCGGGAGCGACGGTCGCCTTGATCTCGACCTGCACATGCCGCTCGACCGTCGGCTTGCGCGTGCCGCCATCGGGTTCGCCCCACACGAAGGTCACCTCGGTGCCGGGTTCGGCAACGTCTGCGTCGACCATCGCCAGCGTCAGGAAGCGGCCTTCATTGGCGGTGTAGCCGATCCAGGTCGAGATGCCGACCGGGCGACCGTCCTTGAGCACCGCGTCATAGGGATGCATCGCATAGACCGCGCTCGGGAAGTCGAGGAACTTGGCGCGCTCGCCCTTTTGCAGCATCGAGCTCATCACGCGCAGCATATCCTGCGTATCGAGCGCCAGCGTCACCTTGCGGCGATGCGGCTGGTCCTTCATCCGCTCGAGCGCCTCGCGGCCGATAAAGTCATGGTCGAACTTGACCATGTGCCCATAGCCCAGGTCCCAGGGGGTGAGGTAATAGTCCTCGATGTTTTCGGACACGAAGCTGCCGCCGACCGACGCGCCCGCCTCATAGGATTTGGCCGACAGCCAGGCGCGATAGTCGGCAAGCGAGTCGCCGGTATAGATCGCCGGCAGCGGCGAGGGGATCCAGCCCGATTCCAGCGTGTTCGACGCATAGGTGCGCCCGCCGCACAGCGTCAGGCCAAAGTCCTTGCCTGCTTCGATCAGTGCATTGCGGACCGTGTCATAGTCCTTCCACGGGCCGAACAGCTCATAGCCCGGCTGGCCGACCATGCCGTGGCGCAGCGCGCGCACTTCGACGCCGGCGATCGTGATCGGGGCCATGTGGAAGAATTTGAGCTCGGGCGGGGTCGTGCCCATCGCCCGTTCCAGCACCTTCATCGCGTTCGGGCCCTGCAGCTGGAAGCGATAGTTGCGGCGATTGTCCTTGTCGGGCCGCGCGGCGGTGCGCTCGTCACGCTCGACGGTCACGTCCCATTTGCCCGATGCGGCGTGGAATTCGACCCATTCGATCGACGGTGCGCGCCCGACCAGCTCGAACGTGTTCTCCTCAAGGTAGAACAGGATCACGTCGCCGATGACATAGCCGTCGGGGGTGACCGGCGCGAACTGCTTGGCGCGGTTCGGCACGAAACCCTTGAAGCTGTTCGGCGCGAGATAATGCAGCATCTCGAACGCATCCGGGCCGGTCACAAGCAGATCGACCATGTGAAAACTCTGGTTGAACAGGACGGCCGTGTTCGCCCACGACAGCTGCTCGTCGCGCCAGTTGGAATACTCCGCCGGCACGCCCGGATAGGCATTGGGGCCAACCTGCTGGTTACGCAGGAAGTCGACGATATTGCCCTGTTCGTCGAGCAGGTTCTGAAGCGTCTTGTCGGTCATGGTCGTGCCTCTCCTAAGGTCAGGTTGTG
>JBHYGP010000562.1:0-1562 GCA_051858935.1 Sphingomonas sp. | reverse complement strand
GGCGATCGAGCTGCGCCACGATCTGCTCCAGCACATGCGGGCTGGCGCTGGTGACGATGGTGATGCGGCTGACCGACTTGTCGTCGGTAATCTCGCTCACCGTCAGGCTCTCGATATTATAGCCGCGCGCGGTGAACAGGCCGGCGATCCGGGCGAGGATGCCCGGTTCGTTGTCGACGATGATGGCTAGCGTATGCCGCTCGGCCTTTTCTTCCTTGATGTGCATGAGCTTAGACCAGCGCCTTGGCTTCGTCGTCCATTTCGCCGGAGACTTCGGCGGCCTGGAGGAGCATGTCGGTATGGGCGGCACCCGACGGGATCATCGGGAAACAGTTGGCAAGTTTTGCCACGCGGCAGTCGACGATCACCGGCCCGTCATAGGCCAGCATGTCGGCAATCCCGGCGTCGAGCTGGTCGCGGCGTTCGATCAGGATACCCTTCCAGCCATAGGCTTCGGCGAGCTTTACGAAATCGGGCAGCGAGTCGCTGTAGCTTTCCGAATAGCGGCTGGAATAGGTCAGTTCCTGCCACTGGCGGACCATCCCCATATATTCGTTGTTGAGGATGAAGATCTTGACCGGCAGGCGATACTGGGTCGCGGTCGCCAGCTCCTGAATGTTCATCTGGATCGACGCTTCGCCGGCGATGTCAATCACCAGCGCTTTTGGGTTGCCCAGCTGCGCACCAATCGCGGCAGGCAGGCCATAGCCCATCGTGCCCAGGCCCCCGCTCGTCAGCCACTTGTTCGGGCTTTCGAAGTGGAAGTGCTGCGCCGCCCACATCTGGTGCTGGCCAACCTCGGTCGTGATGATCGGGGCCTGGTCGCGCGTCGCCTCCCACAAGGCGCGGACGGCGCGTTGCGGCATGATCGTGTTGGCGTCGATGCCGGGGCCTTCTTCGGGGAAGTCGAGGCATTTGACCGCGCGCCACCCTTCGATGCGGCGCCACCATTCGGACAGGTCGGGCTTGGGATGCTGGCGAGCCTTCCAGATGCGCAGCATGTCCTCCAGCGCGTGGCCGACATCGGCGACGATCGGCAGATCGACGCGCACCGTCTTGTTCATCGACGACCGGTCGATATCGATATGGATCTTCTTCGCATGCGGCGCGAAGGCGTCGAGCCGGCCGGTCACGCGATCGTCGAAGCGCGCGCCGACCGCGATGATCAGGTCGGCCTGATTCATCGCGTAGTTCGCCTCATAGGTGCCGTGCATGCCGAGCATGCCGAGCCACTGGTCGGACGAGGCGGGCAGGGCACCCAGACCCATCAGGGTCGAGGTGACCGGCGCGCCGGTGATCTTCGCCAGTTCGCGCAGCAGCTGCGACGCGCCCGGGCCGGAGTTGATCACCCCGCCGCCGGTGTAGAAAATCGGTCGTTCCGCTGCCGCGAGCATCTCGACCGCCGCCTCGATCAGCGCCTTGTCGGCCTTGACCTGTGGGCGATAGGTCTTGTGCTGGATCGGGCCGGGCTTGGTGTAGCGCGCGGTCGCGATCTGGACGTCCTTGGGGATGTCGATGACCACCGGGCCGGGGCGGCCCGAGGTCGCGATATGAAATGCCTC
>JBHYGP010000561.1:0-1581 GCA_051858935.1 Sphingomonas sp. | reverse complement strand
GGTGTCGCCCTTGTCGGGCGTCGGCGCGGCAGCAGCCGCCGCGTCCTGTGCCCAGGCGGGCATGGCGGCGAACAGCGCGATCCCCGCGCCTGCAGCCAGTTTGAGTGCAGTTTTCATCGATACCCCCTTGATCACAGCGCGGTCTGGTCGGTTTCGCCGGTGCGAATGCGCACGGCCTGACCGACGTCGAGCACGAAAATCTTGCCGTCGCCGATCGCGCCGGTGTTCGCCGCGGCCTGAACAGCCTCGACCACCCGGCCCGCCAGGTCGCTGGCACAGACCACTTCGATTTTGAGCTTGGGCACCATGTTGGTGCTGTATTCCGCGCCGCGGTAGATTTCGGTCTGGCCCTTTTGCCGCCCGAACCCCTTAACCTCGGTCACGGTCATGCCCGCAACGCCCAACTCGGTGAGCGCCTCCCGGACGTCATCGAGCTTGAACGGCTTGATGATGGCGATGACGAGTTTCATTCCGCCCCCTTTCGTTTTTGACCCGGAGGCCATTGAGCAAGGGACGTGCCAGAGTCGAAAAGCGCAGGATTCCGGGGATTCCGCGCGATTGATTCGTTACCGAAAGGTAAAAAATTGTGCAGGTGCGAAGCGCTGCCTAATTTTTAGGCTGCTATTTAGCCTGCCTGCGCAATGTGCAGTAGACAGGCGATAAGGCTCGCCCGACCCTGACGAAGCCGGAGTTGCGGCTGACAAATTAAACGGACAGCGTCTCGATCCGCCGCGCCAGTTCTACCGAATCAGAGCTGATGCCCGGTGCGGTCGCGCTTGGTCGCGAGATAGGCAGCATTGTGCGGATTGGGTGGCAGTTGGTGCGCCACCCGTTCAGCTACCGACACACCGGCCGCCTCGAGCCCGGCAACCTTGGCGGGGTTGTTGGTCAGCAAGCGCACCCGTGTCTGCCCGAGCTGGGTGAGCATCCGCGCCGCCACACCGAAATCGCGCGCATCCACGGCAAAGCCCAGGCGCGTATTCGCGTCGACCGTGTCGAACCCTTGATCCTGAAGCGCATAGGCGCGCAGCTTGTTGATCAGTCCGATCCCGCGCCCTTCCTGCCGCAGGTAAAGCAGGATACCCCATCCGCTGTCGGCAATCGCGCGGATCGCCGCATGCAGCTGCGGCCCGCAATCGCATTTCAGGCTGCCCAGGACATCGCCGGTCAGGCATTCGCTGTGCAGCCGCACCAGCGGCGGATTGCCATCGGGCTGGCCGATCAGCAGCGCGATATGCTCGTCGGGCGATTCGGGGGAGCGGAACGCGACGATCTCGGCATCCTCCGCGCCGACCACCGGTAGCCGCGCGCGCGTGACCAGCCGCAGCCGCGCAGGATCCTCATGTGCCTGAATGTCCGCCGGGGTGACCGCTTCGTCGATGCGATGCCCCGGTCCCTCGCCACGCACGAAGAAGGCTGGGAGCAACCCTGCGATCCGCGCGAGCCGCAATGCCGCCGCCGCCGCCTCGGGCGCCATCGCAGGCACCGCGCGGAATGGTCCCTTGAGCGGGGTGCGCAGGTCGAGCTGCGGATCGGACAGCGCCACCGCCGCATCGAAATCGAGCCAGGGACGGCGCGCGA
>JBHYGP010000560.1:0-1594 GCA_051858935.1 Sphingomonas sp. | reverse complement strand
ACCGCCTGTTCATCTGCGCCACGCAGAGCCTGCACAGCATCTACCTGGCGGTGAATGGGGCGTCGCGGCCTTAGGTGGACGCAACGGGTGCCAGCAGATACTATCTATTGGTATCGGAGAACCGAGATGTCCAAATCAACATCGATCGTCCTGGGCGATGAGTTGTCGAATTTCATCGATACCCAGGTTGCTAAGGGCCGCTACGGCTCAAGCAGTGAGGTCGTTCGAGCCGGGCTGCGTCTGCTCGAAGAACACGATGCAAAGCTGGAGGCCCTGAGGGCGGCGCTGATCGAAGGCGAGCGTAGCGGTACGCCGAAGCCGTTCGACTTTGACGCATTCATCGCGCGCAAGAGAGCATCGTGATCGCTTACCGCCTCAGCCCTGCGGCCGAGGCGGATCTCGTCGGTATTTGGGACTACACCGCCCAGCAGTGGGGCAAAGATCAAGCCGCAAGCTACGTCGTGGCCATCAGGAATCGCCTCGACGGCATCGTCGCGGGGCGCATTCCCTTGCGGTCGGCTGCCGATGTGAGGCCGGGATACTTCAAGTGCGCGGCTGGCTCTCACATGATCTATTTCACCCGCGCGAGCGATCAAACAATCGACGTGATCCGCATCCTGCATCAAAGCATGGATGTCGCGGGCTTGTTCCGAGATGGCCGTTAACGCCGCCGTGGCCTCAGCCTGGTGACGTTGTTGCCCAGCCGCTGCCGCACCTCAGTGCGGGGCGGCACGCTGCTGCTGCGTACCGCGTCGGCGAACCAGTCGTCCTCGACGAAGGCGATGGTGTTGGAGCTCAAGTCGTAGCGGATCGCCAGTGCTTGCCCGGTGGTCGAGCGCATGCCGGTGACAACAGGATGGTGGGCACGTTGCTGGGCCATTCGAGCCTCCGAAGTGCGGCGCGGCCAGTTTGGCCGCAACACTTCATTAACCACTGGCGATGCCCGGTCGATGACGGTTGGGCCGCACAATTGTGACAGTCCAACCGGCTGGTTTTGCTGATGATCCGGCTGCGCGGCGGCCACCAGGGTGGCCCGCCGACCGCGAATCACGCCTGCGGCGCGACCGCCAGCACGGTTAGCACGTGCTTGTTGCCGTCACGCGCCTCCCAGGTGATCGACTGCCCGACATCGAGGCCGATCAGCGCCGTGCCGACCGGGGTCAGCACCGAGATCTTGCCCTGGGAGATATCGGCATCGACCGGATAGACCAGTTGCACGGTGCGCTCCGCCCCATTGTCGGGCCGGTAGGTCACGCGCGAGCCCATCCGCACGACGCTCGAACCCAACTTGGGGGTCGGCACGACGCGGGCGCGTTCGATTTCATACAACAGGTCGTCGGCCGCATCGGAGCTGTGTCCGCTGCCGGCCAGCGCCAGGGCGATAAGTTTGCGATGGTCATCCTCGCTGAGGACGATACGCGGTTGCAGGTCATAGCGACGCATGGATTGCATCTGAGAAAAATTCCTTTCGATGCGCGAACGTCTGCGGGTCTTCGCCCGCGACGGGTTCACGCTGGTGTTTGGGATGTGGCGCCTTGCTGGTGAACCCGAGCGGAAGCTTCCGCGTGGTTCGGGATGCCCCAGACCCGGCGGC
>JBHYGP010000559.1:0-1598 GCA_051858935.1 Sphingomonas sp. | reverse complement strand
TCAGCTTGACCTTGATCGCGCGCGCGTCAGCCCAGCCGCGCGCCGCCGCCGCCATGGCTTCGGGGTCATCCGCGCCAAGCGTGAAGGTGGTGACCACCGGATGCGGCGCGTCGATCCCGGCGACTCGCCATACCGGCACGCCCGCACGATCGGCCTCCAGTTCCCACAAGGCTGCATCGACCGCATTGCGCGCACCGCCCGCAGGCATCAACTCGCGCAGGCCCACGCGGTCGATCCCCGCCTCGATCGCACCGCGTGCGGTCTCGATTGCGGCGAGCATGTGATCGACGTCATCGCCCAGATAATAGACGCCCGCCGCCTCGCCGCGCCCCCGCGCGCCGCCATCCTCGAGCGTGACGACGATGATGTCCGATGTCTCGAAGACATGGCCTGAGATGCGGAACGGGGCGTTGAGCGGCAGGCTCTCGCGCGCGACGGTCAGCTTCATCCTTCAATCCTCGACATAGACATATTGGTTCTGCTGCCCGTCATTGATGGTCAGCGTGCGCTTGCCGTCCTTGACGCCGACCAGCATGTCGACGCCGATATTGCCCGGCCCGACCGAGATGATCGAGATGGTGCCATCGACATTCTTGCGCGTCGCGATCGGGCCTTCGACGAACCCGGCCTTGATCCACTTCGCGCCATTCTTCTCGCTGATCGTGATCTGGCCCACCGCCGGATCGGCATAATGCCCGGCCAGATTGCCCAGCACCGCCGGATCGCCCGGATAGGTCAGCCGCCCGCGCCGCGCCGCCGCGCCCGCCTTGATCCGCGCCGCTGCGGCGGCGACATCGCGCTCCGCCTCGGGCTGGCCGTCATAGAGGATTTCGAGCAACCGGCGCAGCGTCGGCGCGAGCAGCGACGCGCCCGGATCGCTGTTGGTCAGGATCACCATGCCCACGCCGCTCTCGGGCAGCGCATACCAGTTGCTGTGATAGCCGAGCAGCGTTCCGCCATGCGTCACCACGTTGACGCCCTTGGCATTGGTCTGGAACAGGCCCATGCCGTACCAGCTGTCGGGGCCGACCTGCACGCCCTTCTCGCGGCGCTTCAGGATGTTCGCCTCGCTGACGATGCGCTTGCCGTCGAGCACGCCCTTGCCCAGCTCGAGCTGGACGTAACGGATCATGTCGGCGGTGGTCGCGAACGCCGCGCCTGCGGGACGATAGGGGTAGGGCGACCAGTTGAAGTCGTTCGACATCAACGTGACCTTGCCGTCGATATCCAGACCATGCGGTGCCGCCCAGTTCCCCGCCATCCCCTCGGCATAATCGAAGGTCGCGTCCTTCATCCCCAGCGGCTTGAAGATCTTCTCTTCCATCGCAAGGTCGTATGCAGCGCCGAACTCCATCTTCGGATGGAGGACATATCCCGCGACATAGCCTGCGGCCGACGCCAGCTGGTTGTTATATTGAAATAGGTCGCCGAACTTGCTGGTCGGCATCGTCGCGGCAAGCTGCGCGAAGGTGTCCGATGCGGGCTGGCCCTTGTCGGCCAGGATGAAGGCATAGTCCTTGCGCGGCAGTCCGGTGCACGCGCAGACGAGATGCTTGACCAGCACCGACTGGGTCACCTCGTCATTGCCTAGGCGAAAT
>JBHYGP010000558.1:0-1605 GCA_051858935.1 Sphingomonas sp. | reverse complement strand
CTCGCCAGCGCGCGATGCCTCGATCGTGGCGTTGAGCGCGAGCAAATTGGTGCGGGTCGCGATTTCGTGAATCGATTCGGCGAAGCTGGTGATGGTTTGCGACCGCTGGGTCAGTGCGGCGACCGCGCCGCGCCCCCCGTCGGAAATGCTGCTCGCGTCGTCGCTGCGCTGCGCCTGCTGATCGGCGCTGGCGGCGATTGCGGTGATCGAGGTCGAGAGTTCGTGGAGCCGGGTCGCCAGCGTTTCGGCGGCGCCCGAGGTCTGGCTGGCACTGGCAGCAGTCTCGCCCGATTCGCGGCTGGCGCGACGGGCGACGCCGTTGAGCGATCCGGCGAGCTGTTCGAGTTCGCCCGCAGCGGTGCCGACGGTGGCGACGATGCCGCTCATCGATTGCTGGAAGGCTTCGGCAAGACGGCGATTGTCCTCGAGTCGCGCGGCCTCGGCCTCGCGGCGCTGCGCTTCGGCCTCGCGCGCGAGCGATTCGCGGGCGCTGCGCTCCATGCTTTCGCGGCGTGCGGCGGCAGCCGCCTCCTGCATCGCGGCTTCGGCTTCGACCCGGCGTTGCTCGGCGGTCGCTGCGGCGCGGTCACTCGCCTGACGCGCTTCGCCGTGCCGCCACAACAGGCTGCGAATTGTCACGGTCAGATGCATCAGCACCGCTGCCTCCAATACCACGGCAAGTGCGTGGAACAGCACGCGACCGAGGTCGCCTGAGCCGGTGAACACCCAGGCGGGCGCAGCATATTGAAGGATGAGATGGTGGACCGCGATCAGCGCCGAGGCGAAGACGATCGCGCGTGCGTCGCACAGGATCGTGAGCGCGGCGAGCGCGACGAAGAAATACATATGCCCGTCCATCTGCCAGGCATGGCCGCTCAGCGCATAGACGGCGAGTGCGGGCTGGACTGCGGCGAGCGAGGCGATGATCAGGCGCGCGTGACGGTCGACGCGGCGCTGGCGGACCATCAGCGTGGGCAGGACGTTTGCAAGGATGCCGATCACCGCGAGCGGCATGACGCGCTCGCTGCCCGCGATCAGGCTGAGCAGGATGATCGCTACGGTGTTGATCCAGCTGACCCCGACCAGGATCGCCGCACCGCGCAGACGTAATTGGGTGATATCGTTCATACGGTGGCTCCCGCGCCGCACAGGCCGGCTGGTGCGGCGAGCGCGATCACGCCACTGGAGATCAGCGGGGCAAGGCTGGCGCGCGCGCCGCTGACGAGGATCATGTTGGACATCGGCCCGCGTCCGGCGAGCGTCGCCCCGGCCTCGAGCGCAGGACCAACCAGCTGCGCGCCATCGCGACCATCGAGTGCAACGAGCAGGATTGGCCCATCGCGCGGCGGCCAGAACGCAAGCGTCGCGACGCCGACAGCGATCAGCGCTACCTGGGCGACAACGGGCGCGGAACGGCGGAATGGCGGAACGCGGGACACGCGCCGGTCCTACTGCCGATATAGTTAAGCGAGTGTTGACCAAACGGACCGGGATTGCCGTCAGGCTACCCGTTCCGGTGATTGCCCGACTGAGGCTCTGAACCCAATTAGAACGGGGTCGAGACGGAGCGGATTTTGGCGCAGGGCGAGGAGCGCGGAGGGAGCG
>JBHYGP010000557.1:4314-9686 GCA_051858935.1 Sphingomonas sp. | reverse complement strand
ATCAGACCAACCAGCAGTCCTTTGTGTTCTACAATATGGACCGGCTGGTGGATCGTGAATCGCTGGCCAATACTCTGGGTCGCCCGTCGCTCGGTGTCGGCGAATATTTCCCGGTCTGTTCGGGTCAGGGATATCGCGCCGGGGAGACGGTCGAGGGCGATTATGGCTGCTATCTGCCGAGCGAAATCCACCGGGTAAGCGAGCGCACCGTCGCCGCCTATGCAATGGCGAAATTCGGTGGCGACGGTCTGGCGATCGGCAACGTCAAGGTTTCGGGCAATCTGGGCGTTCGGCTCGTCTGGACGCAGGACGCGACGGCGGGCGCGACGACCTTTGCCAACCCGTTCACTGCGACTGACCTGACCTGTGTCCGCGGCATCGACGGTGCAGGCAATCCCACGGCTACGGCGGGCTGTGTGATCACCGGGCAGGAGATCGCGTTCAACAATGGCGCGACCGTGGCCGACACCACGCGGGTCAACCATTTCCACGCACTGCCCAGCTTCAACGTCAAGTTCGATCTGACCGACAAGCTGGTGTCGCGCTTCGCCTATTCGCGGGCGATGTCGCGGCCGGACATTGGCCTGCTGCGCAACTTCCTGAACATCAACCGCCTGTCGCCCAACCTGTCGGACCAGAGCGACCCCAACGTCACGCGCGACGCATTGGGCAACCCGATCGCGTATGACTGGCAATATACCGGCACGTCGGGCAATCCGGGGCTGAAGCCGATCACTGCGGACCAGTTCGACGTCACGCTCGAATATTACTTCGCGCGCGCCGGGTCCTTCACGGTGACGGGCTTCTACAAGCAGTTCTACGACTATATTCAGGCCGGGCAGTTCAACCTGACGGTCACCAACAATGGCGTGACCGAACAGGTGCGGCTCAACCGGCCGGTCAACGGCGAAGGTGCCGGCATCTATGGTGCAGAGGCATCGTTCCAGACCTTCTTCGACTTCCTGCCCGGGCCGTTCGACGGCTTCGGCGTCCAGGCGAACTATACCTATGTCAAGAATGACGGGATCGAGACGGTCAACCTGACCAACGAAACCGGAGCCGGGACCGCCGGCGGTGGCATTTCGTATGACTCGACCGCGGTTAGGGCCAACGCACTGGAAGGCGTGTCGAAGCACAGCTTCAACCTGGTCGGCATGTACGAAAAGGGGAAGGTGTCGGCGCGTGTCGCCTATAACTGGCGCTCCAAATATCTCGTCACCGCAATCGACTGCTGCGTCGGTCTGCCGATCTGGCAGGATGCAACGGGCATTCTCGATGCGTCGCTCCGCGTGCGCGCGACCAAGGAGATGGAGTTCGTGATCGAAGGCGCGAATTTGCTCGGTACCGACACGGTGCTTTATCAGCAGGTCGATTCGACCGGACTGCTCAAAAAGGCGTCGTGGTTCAAGAACGACCGCCGTTTCCAGGTCGGCGTGCGGCTGACCTTCTGACGCGGGGTGCGGCGCCGGTCCCGGATGGGACTGGCGCCGCTGTCCTTCGGCGTTAAGCTTTGGCGATGGGTGAGCGGTTCGATCTTGTGATTGTCGGTGGCGGGACCGCCGGCTGGATGTGCGCTGCGGCATGCGCGGCAAAGCTCGACCCCGCGCGCTATCGCGTCCGGCTGATCGAATCCGAAGAGATCGGGACAGTCGGCGTGGGCGAAGCCACGCTGCCGCAGATGAAGGACTTCAACGACTATCTCGGCCTGGACGAGGTGGCGTTCATGGCTGCGACCCAGGCAAGCTTCAAGCTGGGCATCGAGTTTGTCGACTGGGGTCGCAAGGGCGACCGCTACATCCACCCGTTCGGCACCTTCGGCCGCCCGATCGGCGAGGCGGATTTCTTCAGCTACTGGGCGCGCGCGAATGCGGCGGGGCAAGCCGCGCCGCTGCCCGATTATTGCATCGCCATCGTCATGGCCTGGGCCAACCGCTTCGCGCTGCCCAACGGCAAGCCGGGCGATGTCCGCAACGCATTCTCCTACGCCTATCATCTCGACGCCTTTCTCTACGCCCGCTTCCTGCGCCGCTGGGCGGAGGAGCGCGGGATCGAGCGGGTCGAGGGGCGGATCGTCACGGTCGAACGCGATGGCGAAGACGGACGCATCTCTGGCGTGACGCTGGCGTCGGGAGCGCAGGTCACCGGCGACCTGTTCGTCGATTGCTCGGGCTTTCGCTCGCTGCTGCTCGGCCAGACGCTCGGCGTCGAGCTGGAGGACTGGTCGCACTGGCTGCCGTGCGACAGCGCGGTGGCAGTGCCTTCGGCGCGGTCGGACGACTTCACCCCCTATACCCGCTCGACCCGTCGTGCGGCAGGCTGGCAATGGCGCATCCCGCTCCAGCACCGCACTGGAAATGGCTATGTCTATGCGAGCGCGCATATCTCGGACGATGAGGCGGCGGCGACCCTGCTCGCCAATCTCGACGGGGATGCATTGGCGGACCCGCGTGTGCTGCGTTTCAAGGCGGGTAAACGGCGGAAGGCATGGGCGCGCAACGTCATCGGCATGGGGCTGGCGGGCGGGTTCCTGGAGCCGCTCGAATCGACCAGCATCTATCTCGTCCAGATGGCGATCATGCATTTGCTGACGCTGTTGCCCGACAGCCCGGCGATCGACCCCGCGCTGTCCGCCGAGTTCAACCGGGTGATGGATGTCGAATATGACCGCATCCGCGACTTCCTGATCCTGCACTATGCCGCGAACGACGCCGATGCGCCGCTGTGGCAGGCAGTGACGACGATGGAGCTGCCGGATTCATTGCACGGCCGTATCGAGGCATTCCGGCATCGCGGTCATGTTCCCGCCTATCGCGACGGACTGTTCGGCCCGACCAGCTGGCAGGCGGTGTTCGTGGGGCAGGGGATCGTGCCACGAACGGGCGACCGGCTCGCTCATGCGATGCCTGCGGATGTCCTCAAGCAGCGGCTCGACGGGTTCGCCGCATCGGTGGCGCAGGGGATCGCCGACGCGCCGTCGCACGCCGATTTCGTCGCGCGCTATTGCCCGGCGCCGTCGTTATGAACCCGGTGCGGACCGTGGCGGTGCGCGGCGGCGGGATTGCTGCGGCGATGGTGGCGCTCGCGATTGCCCGGGCCTATGGGCGGCTGGGCGTCGACGTGACTTGGTATGATAGCGGCGTGGTGCCGCCGCCGCATGCAGCGCTCGCCGCGCCGCTCGACCTCGTCACCTTCCACCGCTTGTTAGGACTGGGTGAGGCCGCGCTGATCGACCGCGCCGCCGGGACCCTGAGCCTCGGCCAGCTCTACGCCGGTTGGAGTGAGGGCGCGGCATTTCTGCACGCTTATGGGGATGCCGGGACGCCATTCGCCGGGCGACCCTTCGTCCAGCACTGGACCCGCGCGCGCCATGCGGGACTCGCGGTGCCGCTGGAGGAATTCTGCCTCGCTGCGGTCGCCGCAAAGCATGGCAGGATCGGCCAGCCGCGCGATCCGGCAACGCGCCAGGCGGTCAAGCATGGCTGGCACCTCGACGCCGCCGGCTATGCCGCGCTATTACGCGAAGCCTGCCTCGCCGCCGGAGTGCGGTTCGCACCGGCGCAGGAAACGCCGCCTGATGCCGACCTGCTGGTCGATGCCGATGGCGGCTGGTCAGGAATGGTGACGAGTTCGCCGCGCTGTGACCGCATGATCCTTGGTTCGGCAGCCAAGTCCGATCCCGTCCCGCTACACACCCGCGCTGTCGCGCATGCGGCGGGGTGGACGATGCTGACCCCGCTTGGCGACCGGGTGGCGGTCGCCTGTCACTATTCCAGTGCCGTGATGGACGAAGCGGGAGCGCGCGCGGCAATGGCGGAGGCGGCGGGTGGCGCGGTCGATTCCGGTGCGCCGCTGGCAGTCACGCCCCGGCGTGCTCCGGGCTGGAGCGGCAAGATCGTGACGATTGCCGAACCCGATGGCGAGTCCGCGACCTTCGCCGCATCCGGCCTGCTCGAACTCCAACTCGCCATCGCGCAACTGATCCTGCTGTGGCCGGTCGACCGCGATACAATGCCCGAGGCGGCGCTCTACACCACCGAATTGGCGGGAACGCGCGCGCGGATCGATGATTTTGCTGCGCAGCATTTCCACCTCGCCCGTCGCACCGGACCCTATTGGGATGCCGCCCGCGCGGCCCCGATTTCAGCGGTGCTGAAGGCCAAGCGCGACCTGTTCGCCGCGCGCGGCATGTTCGCGCATGGCGACCATGAGGCGCATGTCGAGGATGGCTGGGCCCTGTGCATGGCAGGGCATGGCATCGTCCCGCGCAGCCCCGATCCGCAAGCGCTGACAATCGACGAACAGCAGTTGATGGCCGAATTCCAGCGCCAGTTGCGCGCCATCGCCGCCGAAGTGCGCGCGATGCCGACCCATGCGCAGGCACTCGCCCAACTTAAGGAAGGATCGGCATGAGCGCGCGGACCCGGCCGGTGCGCCGCATCGTCATCCTCGGCGGGGGCAGCGCCGGGTGGATGACCGCCGCCGCGCTCGCCCGGGCGCTGGCGGGGCAGGGCCATGCGATCACTTTGGTCGAATCCGAGGCGATTGGGACGGTCGGCGTGGGCGAGGCGACGGTGCCGCCGATCCATGAGTTCAACCGCTATCTGCGGATCGACCCCGCCGAGTTTCTGCGTGCCACCAACGGCACGATCAAGCTCGGCATCCAGTTCGACGGCTGGGGCGGGGCAGACGCATCCTATTTCCACCCGTTCGGCTATCTCGGCATCGAGATGGGCGGGATCCATTTCCACCATTATTGGCTGCGTCATATCGCGTCGGGCGGAGACGTCGACCACGCGCTCTATAACCTCGAGACGCTCGCCGCGCGTGCTGGGCGGTTCGCGCCCGGGACGCGGCACGGCCCGGTGCATCACGCGGTGCATTTCGACGCCGCCGGCTATGCCCGCTTCCTGCGCACCCATGCCGAAGCAGCCGGCGTCACGCGGGTCGAGGGCAAGGTCGCGGAGGTCCGGCTGAACCCTGAGGACGGCTTCATCGACTCGCTGCGGCTCGACGATGGCCGGATGATCGAAGGCGATCTGTTCGTCGATTGCTCGGGCTTTCGCGGCGTGCTGATCGAGGGCGCGTTGAAGAGCGGTTATGTCGATTGGCGCCACTGGCTGCCGTGCGACAGCGCGGTGGCAATGCCGTCGGATCGGCAGGGCGATCCGCCGCCCTTCACTCGCTCGACCGCGCGCGAGGCCGGGTGGCAATGGCGCATCCCGCTCCAGCATCGCGACGGCAATGGCTATGTCTATTCGAGTGCGCATCTGGATCATGACGATGCGGTTGCGAAGCTGGCCGAACGGCTGCCCGGCGCGCCGCTCGCTGAACCCAATCGGCTGCGCTTCGCTGCGGGGCATCGCCGGGTGATC
>JBHYGP010000557.1:0-4304 GCA_051858935.1 Sphingomonas sp. | reverse complement strand
CAATTGCGTCGCGATCGGCCTTGCGGGCGGGTTCCTCGAGCCGCTCGAATCGACTTCGATCCACCTGATCCAGACCGCGATCATCCGCCTGCTCGCGCTGCTGCCGCGCGACGGATTCGACCCCGGCATCGCCGCGCGCTTCAACCGCGAAACGATCAACGAGGTCGAGCGCATCCGCGACTTCGTGATCGCGCATTACGCGCTGGCCGGGCGCGGCGACACGCCGTTTTGGCGCGACGTCGCCGCAGCGCCGATTCCCGACAGCCTCGCTGAGCGGATCGCCGTGTTCCGCGCGACGGGTAACATCCTGTTCGAGCCGGGCGACCTGTTCGGCCCGACCAACTGGTATTGCGTGCTGACCGGCCAGGGGGTGCGACCGAGCAGCTGGCATCCGATCGCCGATGGTCTTCCCGATGACGAACTGGCCCGCAGGCTCGCGACGCTGCGCGGGCGGGTCGCGGAGCAGCTTGCCGAGCTGCCGCCACATGCGGCCTATCTTGCCAGCCTCTAGTTGCCGTTCAGCTCCGCCACGACGTCATAAGCGTCGCCGCGATAATAGCTCTGGGTGAACTCGGCGGTACGCCCGTCCGACAGAAAGCCGCGCCGTTCGATGAACAGGCCCGGTGCGCCCGGCTCGATCCCCAGCACTTCGGCCTGTTCCGGCGTGAAGGCGATCGCCCGCAGCCGCTGCAAGGCGCGCACGGGCAGATGGTCGTGCGCCTCCAGCGCCGCATAAAGCGAGTCCGCGACCACCTCGACCGAGGGCAGGCAATAGGCCGGAATCGTGGCATATTCGAGCGCCATCGACGTGTCGTCGGCATAGCGGATGCGGTGGAAGCGATAGACCAGCGATCCCGGCGACAGGCCGAGCGACAGCGCCTCTTCCGGCGTTACCGTCCCGGCGGTCTTGCTCACCCACTCGCTATAGGGCCGCCGCCCGCGCGAGATCATGTCCTGCGAGAAGGACGTCAGCTTCGAGAAGCTCTTCTCGACCCGTGGCCGCGTGACAAAGGTGCCCGCGCCGCGCCGCCGCGCGACCAGTCCGTCGCTGACCAGCCCGTCGATCGCCTTGCGCACCGTGATGCGCGATACGTCGAACTCTTCCGCCAGGTCGCGTTCGGTGGGGATCGCCTCATCCGCCTTGACCACATGCCCGTCAATTGCGTCGCGCAGCACTTTTTGCAGCTGGAGATAGAGGGGGGTGGGGTCTTCCTTGTGGAGCGGTCCCACAATTTCGATCAGCGACAAGGACGTTGCTCCACCTTCGGCCGGGCGCATCGGCACCCGAGCCACATGTGTTGCATTGGTATGCTCGCGTCAATCTCTGGCGCGCGTTTCCGCTGCGGAAAGGCCCCTGAGTGCCGCGCGAGTCAGGGCATGATCGGGGCTGTCCTGCGACAATTCCCACACCATCACCCCGACGGCGTGCTGCAAGGCGAGGCGCGCCTTGGCCTCGATCGTCGCCGGACCGTTATAGGTGATGTAGCGACAACCGGCGCAGGCCTTGCCGACCGCGTCGCCGGTGGCGGCTTCGGGGAAGGCCGCGACGAGGTCGCGATAGGACCAATTGGCAGCATGGCCGTTGAAGCCATAGCCGTAGAACGGCACACCGAGCACCAGCCGGTCGCGCGGCACGCCGCGGTCCAGCCACAGCTTCAGGTCGCGCTTCGCCATCGCCAGCGTCGCATGTTCGGCCCCCGCCGGCCCCCAGCTCGGCCCGATCGCATCATAGGACATCACGTTGACCAGATCGAAGTACGCGATCGACGAAACCGGAATCATCCCGCCCTCATAGGATGCGGTGGCGCAGGTCAGCAGCTTACCGCGCGCCCGCATCGCCCGCGACAGCGCCGCGATGAATGGGGTGTAGCTTCCGGCGCGATCGATCGCAGTGAGTAACTCGCCCTCCAGATCGACATCGACCCCGTCGAGCCCCAGCATGTCGGACAATGCGACCAGCGCCGCGACGGTCGCATCGCGCTTGTCCGGTGCGAGTAGCGCCCGCCAGTCGCCCGAACAGCCGGGGATCACTCCGCCGCCGATCGACACCAGAATTTTCGCGCCCTTCGCACGCAACCGCGTAACCTGTGCGCGCAATTCCGCGACGGTGGTCGCTGCGCCGAACGGGGCGGGCATGCAGGTCAGTTGCCCGTCACGGACGAAGGCACCGCTCGCGTCGGGATTGGCGAAAGCGATGTTGAAATGGGTGTAGTCCTCCAGCCGGGTCCGCGCGATCGTCATGTCGATGCCCTTGAATGCGGCGACATAGCCGACCATCACCGGCTTGCGCGGCGTGGCGTCCGCGACATCGGGCGATAGGACTAATGCAAAACCAATCAGGCTTGTCAGCGCTGCGCGAATCATGGCTGTCATCGTCATCGGTCGATCTCCTCTCCCACAGCGGTCGAATTGTCCCGATTGACCCGCTGCCGTCGATATGACAACTTAAATACAAATCGTCGAGAGGGAGCAAGGCGAATGCGCGGAATCGGCTGGATGGGGGCATTGGCGCTGGGCATGGCGGGGCCGGCCGTCGCACAGGGGGACGCACCGCCCCAGGCCGCGCTCGATCAACTTGCCGCCGGGCTCGATTATCACTTCGAAGTGGTCGACAACCGGCCGACCTGTCCGCAAGGCGTGGCCAATTGCTTCCTGGCGACGATCACGCTGACCTTGCCGGAACAGCTTCCGCCGTCGCTGCGCAAGGGCGCGGACCTCTCGCTATATTTCAGCTTCGTCAATCCGCTCGACCGGATCGAGAGCGACCTGTTCGACTATCGCAACATCAATGGCGACGTGCAGCAATTGACGCTCAAGCCCGGCGCGGTGCTGCGCCCCGGCGCGCGGCATGTGATCAAGCTGTGGGGGGTGGGGTCGCATTTCTCGCGCGCGGTGGTGATGCCCAACGCCTATCTGGTGGCGGAGGGGCGTGAAGCGCGGGTGATCGCGGCGACGCGCGACGCGATCGACCCCGATACTGGCCTTCCCGCGCTGCGATTCGTCGCGCCAATGACCGACGCGGCGCGGCTGACCACCAAAAGCGATGCCGACAAGACTGTGTGGCTGACCCCGGAGCGTGCATTCGTGCAGAATGCCGAACGTGCGGGGGCACCCGCCAGCGGGATCGTGATCCTGCCGCGCCCGAGCCATGCTGCGCAGCATGACGGTGCGTACGTCGATCTGACCAAGGGCATCCGACCGACGCTCAGTGGCGTGGATCGCGCCGCCATTGCCCCCGCGCTCGCCGCGCTCGGTGCCGATGAGAGTGGCGCGCTGCCGCTGCGCATCCGCGTCGATCCGGCAAGCGGGATCGCGCCCGAGGGCTATCGGCTCGACGCGCGCGCGGACGGCATCGCGATCACCGCCGCCGACGCCGCTGGTGCCAGCCACGGGCTGCGCTCGCTCGCGCAGCAGGCGGTGTTCGAACAGCGCAAACTGCGCCCGCTGACGGTCGAGGACGCACCGCTCTACCCGCATCGCGGCCTGCATCTCGACCTTGGCCGCAATTTTCATGGCCGCGACCAGATCCTGACGCTGGTCGAGGCAATGGCGGCGTACAAGCTCAACAAGCTGCACCTGCACCTGGCCGAAGATGAAGGCTGGCGGATCGAGATTCCGGCGCTGCCCGAACTGGCGCAGATCGGGTCGGTGCGCTGCCACGATCCGGCGGAGAAAAAATGCCTGCTCCCGCAGCTTGGCGCAGGACCGGAGGGCAAGTCCGGCGTCAACGGATATCTGACTACCGCCGACTATGTCGCGATCGTGCGCGCCGCCACGGCGCGGGGAATCGAGGTGATCCCGTCGATCGACATGCCGGGCCATTCGCGCGCCGCGATCGTAGCGATGGAGCGCCGCCACGACCGGCTGACCGCCGAGGGGAAGCGCGCTGAAGCGGATGCCTATCGCTTGATCGACCCCGCCGACACGACCAAGTATCGCAGCATCCAGCACTACACCGACAACACGCTCAACGTGTGCATCCCCGCCACCTATCGCTTCGTCGATACGGTGGTGGACGCGCTGGCGACGATGCATCGTGAAGCGGGAGCGCCACTCAAGACCTTCCACTTGGGCGCGGACGAGACTGCCGGTGCCTGGGTCAATTCGCCCGCATGCAAGGCGATGATCGCGGAAAATGGCGGCGACGCGCGCAACCTGACCCCGCGCTTCATCGAGCGGGTCGCGACCGGCCTCGCCGCGAAGGGCATTCGCGCGGGCGGGTGGAGCGACGGGATGGGGCATACCGATCCGGCGCGGATGCCGGCGAACGTGCTGACCAATATCTGGGGCGTGCTGCACACCGG
>JBHYGP010000556.1:6137-21213 GCA_051858935.1 Sphingomonas sp. | reverse complement strand
CGAGCCGACGGTGATCGCCGAACTGATCGAGCGCCGCTACGTCATCGCGCATGAAGGGCTGTGGCTCAGCGTAGTAACGCGCGAGGCCGCAGAGGAAGTTCCTGCCTGTGCGAAGGTGTCTGCCGCCTGACGGGCGGGCTGGGTGGAAACGATCTGCGCGGGGCGGACGACGATTCCGACCAGCTTATCTTCATGATCCACCACAAAGCCGCCGCTGACCAACCAGTCGGTATCTTCCCGCTGCTCCGACCGCGGTCGACCAGCTCAATCAGCAGCGCGTGTTGCGCCGGGGTCAACGGCGTCATCGGTCGCAGCGCCAAGCGGCGCGTGTCGAGGACGACCGCAATGCCCTCACGCTCGAACAGCTGCAACCCGAGCGGCGACGGGCGGGATTTGGCGAAGCGCGTGGGATGGACGAAGTTAAATCTTGGAAAAGCGTAAGGATTACAGGTCGTTAGCTAGGTCGCGTTGACAAAAGACTTGAGCCATAGTCGCGCAGCGGCGAGGTTGAAGAAGCTCGCGAAGGAGAGGACAGTTTTGTCGTAGCGGGTGGCGCTGCGGCGCTGCTGTTTCAGCTTGCCGAACATGCGCTCGATGCGTTGCGGTCCTTGTAGCGCCGATAGTCTGGATGGACCGGCGCTTTCCGGTTCGATCGGGGCGGGATCACCGGCAGAATGCCGCGCAGAAGCAGGTTTTCGCGGAACCTGTCGCCATCATATCCTTTGTCGGCGAGCAACGCCTTGGGCTTGGGCAACGGCATGGCCATCAGGTCGTCGGCGGCGGCATAATCTGACGCTTCGCCGCCGGTCAGGATGAAGCCTACAGGGAGTCCCTGATTGTCGCAGCGGGCGTGGACCTTGCTCGTAAAGCCGCCGCGTGATCGACCAAAAGCCTGCGCAACAGCCCCCCTTTTCCGCCCGCTGCTGAGACATGGCCGCGAACTGTGGTGCTGTCGATCATGTGCTGCCAGTCATCGGTCAGCCCCAGATCGACCAGCGTTTGCAGCAGCGCATCCCAGACCCCTTGCTGGGCCCAGCGCCAGAACCGGACATAGACCGAGTTCCACTTTCCATAGCGCTCGTGCATGTCGCGCCAGGGGCAGCCGACCCGTAACACATGCAACATCCCATTGAGAAAACGTCGGTTGTCGCCTGCCGGTCGCGCCCAGCGCCCACGCTCAGACGGCAACAGCGGACCGATCAGATCCCATTTCGCATCCGACAAATCCCCGCGACCCATGACCACTCTCCAAAGAGAAGTCTTGAATCGCAAACGCGCATCCAGGAGGTCTCACAGCGTGCTAGAGAAGCCGCCCAAAAACGTGAGACGAAATGTGGGAGCGATCTGAGGCGAAAAACCCAAAATGGCGCAGTTCCGCCATTTCTCGCTTGACGATGGTGACCCCTACGGGAGCTATAAATCAAAACTAAGTAATTGATATTGCTTTAGAACATTTTGCGCGGCAATTCGGATACCATCAAACATACCATCAGCTTTGTGAGGCCTTGTGCTGTCAAATGGGACAACGCCTGTCGTCGTTAGTAGCCGGGGGAAGGAGATGACGCGGGGGCAAGATGGTTCAGGAGCAAGACGTGAGCCGTGTGTCGACGGCCCCCGGTTGGCGAGGGGTTTTCGAAGCTCTGCAGTTCGCTGGTCGAGGCGGCATGAGTCCGGTCTTTGATTGCGGCATTGTCGTGCGCTGCTGGCCATGATGCCTTTCGCGCGAACAGGGTCCCGAGCTAAAGCATGCGCTCGAAGCGCCACGGCCCAAAATGGGTTTTTTCGACCTGATCGGGCGGTTTCAACCGGCTTGGTGCATCAACGCCTCTTACCCTTTCCAACCTCGTTTGCGCGGGGGTCGCGCTTAGCTTTTATGCGGCCACTAGCATCGGCTCACGGTACCGCTCGCCGCTGGTCATCAGGGCCCACGCCATCCGCGCGTTCTTTTTGGCGAGCGCTACCGCCGTAACCTTGGTAGGTTGACGCGCGAGCAGTTGAACGAGCCAGGGTCGCCTCGTGCGGTTCCGTTGGGGGTAGCGGATCACCGCCACCTCGTCGATGGTCGTGCCCTCCTCAGCCTGCTTCAACACAAACGCAATCTGCGCGTCGCAGTACTTCGATCTCTTCATCACTCACTCCATTCCCCCGATCCACAATCCTAAACTGGAATTTTCCAGCTTAAAACGGTCCAGGAAACGGACAGCAGATCAACGACGATCATCGACGATCTGGACATTGCCGCAGCGCGGCGACGAGCGGCGTCAACTGGCCGGTGATCGCCAGCGTCGCCCTATAGACCGGGGAAATACGCCCGTACTTGATGCCGGTCATAATCGTACCTGGCGCGGGCACATGCTCAAGATCTTTCGCGCCAGTAGATCGGGCTGAGCGCGGAAACCCGTCCATCGGGCGCGCGCAGCCGGGCAGCATAGCCAAGCCAGCCCGGGCTGGCGGCGCGATCATGTGCGTGGCTGGCCCCGGCATCGGTCGCGAGCGTTGCGATGGGCGACATCAGGTCGATCACGGCGCGCTGCCCGGGGGAGCTGAGCGCGAAAATCTCGACATCGCCTGGGTCGAGGCTTGCCGGGACGAGGAGATCGCTCGCGCCATCGCGCGTGATAGCGAGCAGAGGCGCGCGCACCGGGGTGGTGGGGCGCGCGCGCACCACCGCGAAGGCGTCCGTGCTCGCCGGCCAATCGGCCTTTTGTCCCGTCGCACCGATAAATTCGACCACGACGACGCGAAGATCGTCGCTCCCAGCGGGCAGAACCACGTCATGCGCGGCGATGGCCAGGGGATAGGCGAGACCTTCGGGGACAAAGGCATTGGGGGTCGAAATTGCGAGCTGCTTCAGCGCATCTGCGCGCTGAGCGTGGTCGAGCGCATAGTGCGCCGCGCGGTCGACGCCGGACAGCGCGAGCAGGCGGCCCTCCGAAGCGGTCGCCACACGCGTCGATGCGGCGCCCGCCGGCAGCTGCCACCGGACGGTCCATCGCGTTTCGCCCCCGGCGTCGGGCCAGGAGGTCCATTGCGGCTCGGGCGGTTGCGATGGCGATGGCGGGCGGACTTCGTCGACGAGAACGGCGTGCGCGACCGACGACGGCGGTGAGGTGTTGCCGCTCCGGTCCGTCGCGATGCACACCACGGAAAGCTCGCGGCGCACCCCGTCGCGCGCGAAATTGGCGTCGACGACCGCCTCGACAGGGGTGGCGCCGGCGACCGGGCCGCCGGCGGGAGGCCATGCCAGCTGACGGTTGCCATCCGCCTGCGCCAGCGTGGCCTCCGCGTCATGGCTGCCGCGCCGCCAGAAAAAGGTGATCGACGCCAGGTCCGGCGCCGCGGCCGCCATCCCGTCGGTCCAGCTCGTCGTCAGGCGCGTAGCCGGGAAGCGCGTGCCGTTCGGCGTCTGCGGCTGCCCCGGGTCTATCAGCGGGCGGGTGGGAGAGGGCGGCGCGATGACGTCGCGAACATCGGCGAAATGATCGGCCAGCGTGCTCGCGCGGCCGAACTGATCGATGTCGCAGGCGGTGTAGCCGGTATTGCCATAGGCGCCGAGCGTATCGTCGTTGAACCGGCAAAGCCCGTCCTCCGCGGGTATTGCGGGCAGCATCAGTCCGGTGACCGGATCCCGCGGGCTGACCGGGAGCACGCGGCCGCGCTCGCGCCGCCACACCAGCGTGCGGGCATCCGCCAGTCCCGGCTGTGCCCGCAGCGCGACGCGCGCCTGGATCGGCTCGCGCGCGGCGTCGGGAACCACGGTGCTGGCCAGCGCAGGCGGGGGCAGGACGGGGCCGGCCCCGATGGACTGATCGAGCAGGAAGGCCGCGAGGCGCCGCGTTCCCGGAGCTTCGCTTCGCCACGCGATCGCGACATCGGGCGCGACCAGCGGCTTGGGCATTCGCTTCAGATCCGCGGCGGCGCGCTGTTCCGGGGAAAGCTGACGGACATAGAGCCAGAGCGCGCTGATCACCGCGTCGACCGAATAGTCCCAGGGCCCGCCGGCAGCGGCGCTGGCGTCGTGATGGCCGAGCCCGAGTATCGCCGCGATATGGGGGGCGAACGCGCCCGCCTGCAGAATACCGTGGAAGGGAAGGTCGATGCTGCCCTCCTGCACGTCGCCGTCGCCCGTGACCGGCGTCGAATCGACATCAGCGAGCATCACCTCGCCGGGTGGCGTCGGAACGTCGATTTCCTTCCGGAACGCCTTGGTCATGGCGGCCGCGAGCTGATTGGCCTGTCCCGCCATGCGCAATTCGAACTTGTTATGGTCGTTCAGGGCAAGCACCGGACCCGCGCCGGCATCTTTCGGCAGGCCCGGGCGCCGGAACGGCCGGCTGGCCACCAGCCGTGCGGTGGCGAGCTGAAGCGCATCGGCGGGCGCGGCAACGTCCGCGGTGCCGGGAGAGCAGAGCGGGGTGAGGATCGCGATCGTTTCCCAATCGCGCTGGGAGAACAGCAGATCGGCAGTCGTGTACAGAATGCCTGTAACCTCGACCGCGTCCGATGCCTGAAATTCGATTCGGTGCATCTCGGCCGCGCTGACATGAATGATCTGGCGATCTTCGCCCCGGCCCCCGAACGGCAGCGTCCGCACGCGGAGCCGGCGCGACGCGACCTCGACATCCTGGTCGTTGCGGCGCGCGAAGCCCTTGAGCGTCACGCCCTGGTTCAGCAACCGCCCGCGCGAGCGGAACTCGACCGCGAACCGCATGAACGGCTGAAAGGGCGGGTCCGCCTGCTCGCGCGGTTCGTAGACGAAGCGCATCGCCTCTCCGCCGGCCGGACGCAGCGCGAAGTCCGCCGTGACGATCGCGCGCTCTACCCGAATCGGGTCGGTGGTCAGGTGGACGCCCGCGACCGACGTGGCGACGTTGAGCCGGGTCACGCCGGTGGCCTTGGTTTCCGATTTCGGCCATGGCCATGACGGGCTCTGGCGCCGCCGCAAGCGGAACCCGGCATGGGGAAAGCCCAGATCGGGCGCGATAGCCCAGCGCAGATGGGCGCCTTCCGGCAGGAATGCGTCGCCCGGCCCGAGTGCCAGGCCGGAGAGCGACAACAGCCCCGCGTCGACAAGTAGGACGCTCATAACAGCTCCATGAAGGTCGTAAAGGCCGGCACCGCGAACGTCGTCAGTCCCGCCGCGCCGTCCAGCCGCAGGTCCAGCGTCAGCGCCCCTGGCGCCACGCCATGATCGAACAGCAGCAGCGAGCGGGTGCGCGCCGCATTGCTGACGATGCCCCGCACCGGCACGGGTTGTCCGCCGGCGGTTACGGTCACCGCCATTCCGGGGCGGACGAGCGGCTCCGGGCCGTCCAGGATCAGCCATCCGATGCCGTCGCTTCGCACCGCAACGCGCAGCGTCGGCTCCGGCGCGGCGGGAAGCGGGGCATAGCCCAGATGATTGTACATCAGGCGTTCGATCAGCGCGTCTTCGGCCACGCCGCTGCGGCCGCCGAGTTCGGCCAGGGCCTCTTGCGCCGCCGCGTGCGCGGTGCCGGGCTGGGCGATGGCGGCGATCCGGTGCGCTTGGACATGGGCTGCCAGTCTTTCCCAGCGGGACGCGCGGAACCGCCACTCATGGACGGAGACGGCGCCCCGCGCGCCGCCGCCGTCGCGCGCGTCCAACGTGGCGACATAGCCGCCCGGAACGAGCAACGTCGCGAATTCATATCGCAGCGATAGCCACAGCGGATCCGCGCCGCCGGTGCAGGGCTGGCTTTCGACATATGCCGATACGATGTCCTGCAGCTCGGACTGCAGCTCCTTCTTCTCGGCGAACAGCCGTTCGGCCTGATCGCTTGCGGATGCGCCGCTTTCATGGTCGAGCCTCAACTGCAGGACGCGGTCATGGACTGCGAAGCGGCCCGCAATGACGGAATCGGCGAAGCGCACCGCAATCGGATCGGCGCGATAATGCCAGACGTCGCGGCCCGGCGTCGTGTCGACGGCCCAGGGCTGGACCGCGCCGGGAGCCCAGGGCGTTGCGGGCAGGCGCGGCGCAAGCGGCTGGGCGATATCGCTCTCGGTGCGGAACCGCACCGTCCGCGTGAAGGTGCGCGCCGTTCCCGCCACCTGGAGCGGACCTCCTCCGATCTGACGCGCCCGGCGGCTTTCGACCGTCACACGAAGCTCATAGTCGGTGGCCGGTTCCAGCAGGCCGGCGCCATTTCCCGCTGCCCATCCTGCCGCATCCGCGCCTAGATCGGAGATGAGCTGGGCGGATGCGTCGCGACGGCGTTCGGCGGCAGCGCGCCTTTCCTCGAACGGAAGGAACACCGTTCCGCCGATGAGAAGCGCTCCCACCGTGCCGAAAAACTTCCCGCCATCGGCCCGCGGCATGAGCGCGGCGGCGAAGACGCGGCGCAGCCCGGCGGGCAGGATGACGCGCATCAGCTGCCAGACTTCGCCTTCGCCGCCGGAAATCGCGCCGTTGAAAATCGGCGACGCCTCGATCCGGCCATTGTCCGGCCCGCGCAGGTCGAGCATCGCGCCGGTGCGCGCCAGTAAATAGAGCGTGCGAGCCTCACTCTCTTCCGGAAAGTCGATCAGCAGCCGGCCCGCGGGCGGGAGCAACCCGGCGCTGGACGCGAAGCCGCGTTCCGCGTCGCGTTCGAGGGCGAATACCGCGGTCGGCAGGCTAAGCAGCCGCGGCGGTTCGTCCAGCGGCGGCTCCGCGCGGAAGCGCATCCCGGAAGCGCGCGCCATCACCAGGGGCCGCAGCGCCTCATGCGCCAAGAACAGCGAGGCATTTCCGGGTATGGGAGGTTCATACAGGACGCGTAGATCGCCCGCTTCGAACGGACTGTGGCGTTCCAGGGCGCCCCAGCGATCGGGCGGCAGATGGAGCGGCGTTCGCGGTGTCGGGCGATCGATGCCCAGCGCCTGCGGTTCGGGTATGATGTATCGGGCGGCCATCGCCTTGCGGTCGGGCGGCGGTTCGCACGGGCGCCAGCCTTCGATCACGTCGGCCAGAACCTCCGCCCCGGTTCCGTAGCGCCGTTCGACGGGCGCATCCAGCGGCGCCATTATGTGGAGTGCGCGCCGGTCGCCCTGGCCGCCGGGGGCGGTTTGGGCGGAGCCGGCGGAATTGCCATAGGCCGCCTGGAAGCTCCATCCCGCGCGCGCGTTCACCGCCGCGCCCCCGCTTTTGCGCAACTCGGCCTGGGTGAGCAGGTGGCGCCAGCCGATGCGGAGTTCCTCCCCTTCGCCGGTGCGCCCGGTGGAGGCCACTTCCCAAACCGGGTCGGCGCGGTCGTCGCCCTGGGTCTGGGTCGTGCCGATCACGGGATGGTCGTTGCCCACCGGCGCGCGGAACGCCGCAAGAATACCGGCATCGACAGGCACCCCGCGCACCGATCCCGCCGGATCGAGCGTGATGCCGTCCAGACTTTCGCCCGACTGGAGGACCGCGGTGCCGTTCGGCCGGACGAACAGCGAGATTTCCGATATCGGATCGCTCGCCTGGGGGTAATCGTCGGGCCACTCGCTGTCGGAACCGATCCGGAAGCTTCCCGAAAAGCGAATATCCGGAATCGGCCAGGGGAGGTTTATGCGCAGCCGTGCCCGGCCGCTCAGCTCGAACGGATCGGGTGCCACGACAAGCAGGTCGGTATGCACGCCGATATTGATGCCGACGCACGCGATGCGCGCGACCAGGCTGCCGTCGATCGCCAGCTGCCCGACGATCAACGGCGGAGAAGCCAGGCTGACGCCGAGATCGAACCCGGCCTGGACGCTGAGCCGCAGCTCGGCGATCGACGAGGAGAAGCCCGCGCTGAGCCCGCCGCTGCCGCCATAGGCCATCGCGAAGGGCGGCAGCCGCATTCCGGATCGCGGAAAATCTGGAATGCCGCGCGTCGACACCATGATATAGGTGGTGATGTCGTATAGGCCGAGTGCCTTGCCGCGCACCCGCGCCTCCATCGGCATGAAGCGCCCGATCGAGAGTTCCATGTCGACCGGCGCGGCAAGCGTCGCCTCGACCTTTGCCGGAATGGCGAGTTCGAGCAGGTTGCGGCCGCCGGCGGCGATCTTCAGATCGGCGGTGAGTTCGGCGGCGAAGCGATCGTGAAGCAAATCGAGCACCACCGCCGCGGCGAAGGGCGCCTCGACGCTCGCTCCCTGTCCGCCCGAAGGAAGCTGGGGCGGGGGCGCGAACAGAGAACCCTTGCCGGTGACCATGATCACCGGGCCCGGCAGCAGCAGGAACAGTCCGGCCGCGACATTCCATGCGCGGCCGTCGTCCGGCTGCGAACCGAGCGTCACCGATGCGCCGAACCCCCAATGATCGCCGTTCGGCTGCCATTTGGTGGCGGTAGTGCTGAATTCGGGCGCGGTACGCAGGAACCAGGCGGTATAATCGCCATTCTGCGCCGCGGGCTCGGCATTCTGGCCATAGGTCAGGCCGAGACCGTAGAGCGCCGCTCCCGTCGTGCCGAGCGGAAGGCCGGGGCGGAAGGAGAGATCGCCGGTTACCACCAGCGCCTTCATCCCGTCCTGCCGCGTCGCGGTGAGCAGCCCGAGATCGAGCGCGTAGAGATAGGAGCTCTTCTCGAAATGATCGGCGGGGGTCACCGCCTTTCCGTTTCCGATCAGATAGACCGACAGGCTGGCGGTCAGCGCTTCTCCCCAGGGCAGCGGCCCGACGGCGGGGAAATCGTGCCCGCCGCGCTGGAGCATGCCCTTGGCATATAGCGTGCCCGGAACCAGCAGCGTCAGTTCCTGGCCGTCGCGCCGGAATTCGGGGGGCAGGAACCGGTCGGCAACCGGATCGTAGATCAGCGAGATCACATTGGGCAGCGCGCCGATCGCCAGATCGCCGGTACCGTCCACTTCCATGCCCAGCTCGATCACCAGATGGCCGTTGCCGCGCCGCTTCAGCGCGATGCGCTCCAGCGTGGCGAAGCCACCGATATCGACTTCCAACGGCAGCACCAGTTCCAGCCCGCTGGCAAGGCTCCAGTCGAGCGCGAAGCCGCTTCCGGTGGCATAGGCGATCTCCACATTGCCGCTTCCCAGCGCCAGCGGAACCGGATCGCCCAGCACGTCGACGGCGATATTGGCCCGCGACGCCAGTTGCGCGGTGATCGAAAACCCTTCCGGCACAAGCGTGCCGGTAAGCGACGCGCTCTCGATCGCGACTTGGCGGAAATCGAGAATGCCGCTGATCTGGCCCGCAGCGAGCGCGCCAAGCAGCAAGGCCGCATCGCCGTCACCGAACGCAGCGGCCGCGGCCGCCAGCGCGCCCGAGAGCGCCGGTGGCGGATTGTCGATGCTGGCAAGCGCGCCGCCACCCGCTGCGTCCAGGCCGATCTCCAGCCGCCAGCGCGAGCCGCTTTCGGCGAACGGGTCGACCTCGATCGCGGCGCGATAGGCGATCGTGCCGCCGTCGATATCCGATAGGTCGACCCGGCCGATCCCCTCGGCCTCGGTCGGGTACCAGCGCTGGTCGAAACCGAGCGTGACCGCCTCTATCGCCAGCACCTCGCCCTGCGCGGCGGCGCGTGTCCAGCGGATGGTGCCCGCCAGCCCATCGGCACCGATTGCCAACCCGTCGGCGTGAAGCGCCGAGCCGGAGGCATTGGCGGCGTCGCCCGCCGGCCCGCCCGGAAACAGCCGGTCCAGGTTCCACAGTGTGATCGATTCGGCGAACAGCCCGCGCCATTCCTCGCCGATGCCGTATTCGGCGGCGAGCGTTGCCATGGCCGGGGGCAGCGGGCCGTCCGACAGCTTGACGGTGAGTCCGTCCAGTTCGATCGCCAGCCCGGTGCCGGCCAGCATGACGGGCGGCAGATCGAGCGCCGCAGGCTGGGTGAGGACGACATCGACTCCGCCTCCGCTCGCGGTAAGCGTGACCGCGCCGAGCGAAAGGCTGATTTCAAGCGCGCCCTCGATCGGTTCCACGCCGACCACGGTGCCGTTGCCATCGGTAACATGGCGGCCCGCGGTGAGGTATTCGGTGGCGAAGCGCAGGCGGATCGGCAGTGGCCCCGCCTGGAAGCCGATTTGCGAAAAATCTGCGGCGAACTGGCCGAAAAAGGCATTGGAATCGGAAAGGTCCTGCGCCCCCAGCGTATCGGCCACGTCCTCCAGCGTCGCGATGTCGGCAAGGACCGCCGTTCCCAGGATGGCCGCGCGCATCGGTCCCGCAGGCGCCGAAAATCCGAAGGGAATCGTAAGCGATCCCGACGGCACCTCGCCAAAGGTGACAGTGAGGCCGAACAGTTCGACTTCATCCGCCAGATCGAAGGTCAGCAGACCGGATATGGTGACGCTGTCGTCATCGTCCCATATCTCGCTGACGAACGACACGCGCGCGAACTCGCGAAGCGCCGCAAAGGCCGGAATGCGATCCAGCAGCCCGCCAAGCGCGCCGGCAAAACCGAGGGAGCGGAGCAAGGCGGTGCGTTGTGTCATGGTCAGGGGGTCACCAGCGAGCGCAGCACATCGTCGCGGACGCGCTGATAGATGTCATCGGGCTGTACACCCGGCTGCCAGGGGCGGAGATTGGCCTGCGTGAAATTGACCGCGTTGGTGGTCGTCGTGAACAGGCCGGCGAGTTGGCTCCGCCCCGAGCTCCCGGGGGCCGCTGCGTCGCGGCGCCTGGCGATTTCGGCGAGGATCGCGCCCGCTTCGTCGGCGTGGTTGGTGGCCGCGAAGTTCCGCGCGTCGCCCGGCGTGAACTGGACCAATCTGCGCACCTCGATCCGGACCCAGGCCGCACGTCCCTGTTGCGTCCTCACATCCGTGCGCAATCCGGCGGACGCCTCGAAATGCCGGTGAACCCAATCCGCCTCATAGGCGAAGAGCGCCGTTCGCAGCGCCTGATTGTTGCGCAGCGCCGCAGCGAAGCGATAGCACCAGTGCCAGGTGCGAAACCATTGCTGATAGGCCTGGTGCAAGGCCTCTTGCCGGTTGCCGGTCGCTCCGCCCGCCCAGGGGACGATCATATCGACTGCGATTCCGCCCGCGGTACGGGCGGTTTCCAGCCCGGCCTGGGTGACGAATCCGGTCAGGGTCGTGCCCCCGCTCGTCCGGCTGGCACCTATGCCGAATGCGCCGAACACCTCGGTATAGATCCGGATCAGCCGATCGCGCAACGCCTCGCGCCTCGCGCTCACGTCGGCGGGATCGGCGGAAGTCCAGTCGGTGCCGGTGCCCGCATTCGGATAGGCCGATTCGAGCAATGCCGCGGAGGGGTCCTGCAACCATCGAATGAACGCCGCCATCTGCGCCGGCCGCGTATCCAGGCCCAGCGTGTGGTGAAAAAGCGGGTAGGAGAAGACCGCGTTGTCATATGCGTTTAGGCCATCGAAATGGCCTACCGCCTCAACCTCTCCGACCGCGGCGATCACACGATAGACGTCGGCGAAGCGTTCGCGCCGCTCGCGCTCCCTCCGTGCCGCCGGGGACTCACCCGCGACAGCGGCGGGGGGGAGCCATGCTGCCGTGGCGACCCCCAACACGGCTTCGGGCGTAATGTCCTTCTGCGCATGGCTGGCACCGGCATGCGGTCCGCCCCATAGCGCCGAACTCCAGTCGCCCAGCGTCACCGGCAGCGTGGCCTCGTTGAAATAGCCCGAGCGGTCGAAGGCGAACATTCGATAACTCTGCGAATCGGCAGCGTCGGTGGCGTAGAGATTCTCGTGGGTAGCGAGCGCGGTGGAGCCCGCGTGAGCCACGGCGAAGGCGCCGGCTCCGGTGCCCGTCACGATCACGATCGGATGGCGCCGGCGCGTGAATCGCCAGCGGCGCAGGCGATCCGCTGCCACGATGTCGAGCTCGCCATCGGCATGCAGATTGGGCGTCGCGGCGGGTGCCAGCAACGGGTCCAGCCGATCGTCCGCGGGCACAACGATGTGCAGTTTGTTTGCATAGTGCGCGACATCGCCCAGCAGCTCGATGACGCGATTGGGGTATTGCGCCGCGATCTGAAACTCGCGCACTGCCCAGCCGCTATGCCCCTTCTTCAGTTCGGTCCGGTCCACAGGCCCCGGAGCGTCCCCGGCATCGCCGTCATAGCGGGTGAGCGCTGCGACATAACGGCGATAGGCATATTTGCCGCGCCGTTCGAGGCCGATGCCGATGCCGACTGCCGCCAGATCGCGCTGTATCAGTTCGATCATGGTGCTCGCGGGCTGCGGCGTGCCCTCATATCGCGATTGCGGGGTGCCGGGCGGATCGGAGTCGATATCCCCGGGCTGGAAGGTGAAGCTTCCATAGGCCGGTGGAAGCGTGCCCAGGCGCGCCTCGAAGAAATCGAGATCGGCATCGCTGACGATCCCCGCCAGCACGTCATATTTGCTGGCGGTGCCCGGCATCGCGCGGACCGGAAGGGCGAGCGTCCCGGTGCGCCATGGCTTCGCTTCGAGCGTGGCGAGATCGGCCCAGCGGACCGGATCGGGCAAGTTGCCGCCGCCGCCGCGAACATCCTGATCGGCGAGGTCCACGGCCAGCATTGCGAAATCGCGCGGTGTGGAGCCTCCGGGACGCTTCAGCCCCAACTGGTCCCGCAGCGAATCCACCGGCGCGGAGGGCGCGATCCCCGCAGCGACGACGAGCGCATTATCCGGAATAGGCTCATTGCCGGGCGGCTTCTCTCGTAAATGGTGCACCAACCCGGCATCCAGCCTGCCGAGCTGCCGGACCACCGCATGGGCCACCGCAGTGCCCAGATGCCGCCCCGAGAGTTCGACGAACCGCGTGTACCCCACGCTGGCGGGACTGGCCCAGGCGACCCCGGCCGCCGCCGCCTGGAGCACCCGATCAACATCGCTGCCATGGGCTTCATCACCGGGACTGCCGGCGAAATCGAACGCGCCGAACCCGCAGCGCACGATCAAGATGTCTGCCGAAGACAGCCCCGCATCGAACGACCAGCCGGGTTCGTCCGCGAACCGCGGCGGCAGTTCCGCAGGCGCTTCGTCTTCGCCGAACAGATAGGTGCCAAGCCGCTTGATGAACATCGCGAGCACGACCGGCAGTGGAATGCTCAGCCAGTCGCGGAGAATTTCGATCGCGATGGAAAGCGCACGCAGCGTGAGATTGGCGGGCGACGTGAGATATATCGCGCCCGGCGGCGAGAAGATTTGAGCCGGCGTGCCCGCGTCATCGAAGACCGTCGGTTTGTCTGGAGACAGCGGAACGGCATCGTCCGCGGAAACCGGCTGCACCTTGAACGGCTCGGGCGTTGCGTCGCCGGGCCAGATCAGCCGAACGTTCAGCGGCCTAAGGATGTGATGCGCCACTGGCTTCGCCGCCGCGAACAGCGCGTCGAGAACCCCCTGTTGCTGGGCTTCCGGCACCCCGATCGTAGCCAGCGAGGGCCGCATGAAGTTCAGCGGGGCGATGATCGGTATACAATAGGGGAGCGAAACCTGGGCGACCCCGATCGCCGCGTTGCTGGCTGCACGGCGTGCGGTGAGGAGATAGCGCCCGCCGCTCGTCGCGAAGACGCGCACCGCGCCGCCCATCGGCCGGGTGACCGAAGCCAGCAGCTTGCCATCGGTAGAACTGAGGTCCCAGCGCACCGTTTCCGCCGGGGGCGGGACGAGATCGAACTCGGCGGTACCACTGGAATCGCCTAGTCCGCCCTCGTCCTTCGTGCGCAGGCCCGGTTCGAAGGCGAGACTGGCCGGATCGAGATGTGCGAGAAGATTGGTGCCGGTCACGCCCGCAGAAACCGTGCTGGCCTGATGCCGCAGCGCGAACGCACGCGCCTTTTCGTCGACTGTGAAGGTGTCAGTCACAGCGATCGGGACCCGCCGAAGTTACGGTCATGGTCTGCAGCCGGAATGAAATGGATTCGCCTCTGGCATCAACGCCTCTCAATCGTTCAGGCTATTGTTGCCTGATTTTAATTTTGAGAATACGAATTTCTATTGCGTCTCATCGCATATCGTATTTTCGTTGTTAACTAAGGTCAACCAAATTTATATCGACTATCCTGCCGAGGTTCGGGATTTTAGACCGAAAATGAGCTAACCGCTTGAGTAATAGTGGCTAGATACGCCTTGGGCGCGAGCAAAAACAATTCGAACGGACGCGGTGTTCGGGGCTAGCGGTTCGGCGCACGGGTGCGGTCGCTGATCCTGAAGACCACGACGGCGGTGAGCGCGAACATCGCTGCCAATAGTAGGAACAGGATCGGACAGCCGGAGGCCAAGACGATCAGTCCCCCCAGCGCCGGCCCCAGGGCAGAAGCGCTTCCTTTGAGCGTGCTCATCAGCCCCCGCCGCATCGGCGGTGTCTCGCTGGGACCGAGTTCGGGTATTGTCGTTTGCCGGCTCATCATCAGGCCGAAAAAGGGCGCGCCGAGCCCGGCGAAGGCGACTTAGATCCAAGTGAACTGAAGGGGTGGATACCACCTTCGGAAGCTGACTGCGTTGTTCAAGCTATTGATTTGCATATATAATAGTTAACAATCGCCTCTGGGTATCTCTCAAATACCATCAGTATTCTGCGATGAATTGATCCCTCTTCGGACGTCGCCTTCCATCCAACATCGCGACAGTTGACCTACCGGACCGGCACCGAAGCGCCAGCATATGGATCATAAGGCTGCGGGCTTGGAGTCGGCGGCGGGAGGGGAGGGGCCGCTGGTGGCGGCGCAGCAGCGATCAGCGCAGGATCGGAGCCTCCCATTCGAAGCAAGCCAGCGGCAATAAGCGGCGCCCCAAACACTACGAAACATCCAAGGATAGCGACGAGCGCGCGCCGCACGTCGATCCGACCCCTGAGCATACCAAAACCGATAAACGCAACCGCGATGACGGCCACCGCTGTCGCGAGGGTACCAACGTCTTGGGCACCTCGGTGCGGCAGGGGAACGGCTCGGCCGTCAGTGTATCGCGATAGGTTTCCAGCACAGTGCGGATCTGATTGGGCACGGCCACGTATCGATCGAGGTGGCTTCCGACATAGGCGAGGTCCTCGTCGAGCGCCGGCGCGTATGCCCGATGTGGCGCGCGAGCGGATCGGGGCGCTGGTCGACGGGCCGTATCTGGAAATGTTCGCGCGATCGACGCCCCCGGTTGGACCGCGTGGGGGCGTCAGACCGACAAGTTTGGAGAGGCGG
>JBHYGP010000556.1:266-6127 GCA_051858935.1 Sphingomonas sp. | reverse complement strand
GGTCACTGCCTCGGTAGCATCATAACGGAGAAGAGCTTCGAACTGATAGCGTGCGCCGGGAGCGTAAGCTTCGCGCGGCGAGCGTGCGTCCCAGATCCTGATCGGAGCGTCTGTCAGACCCGGCGCCAAGGCGTATGGTCCACGCGCACGCACGATCGTCGCGTCGAACTGTATTGGCTCAAGAATCTTTCCCTGCTGACGGAGCGCGCCAACAAGATCCTCACCGACGAGGTGCGGCGCAGTGGGGTCGTCATCGGGCGCAATGATTGCCACGGCATCCTCGTGCGTCACTTCGAACTCTTGGTCGCACTGGGCCTTGATAACGATATCGATGTCTTCATTTTGCGCTGCGTAGTAGCAAATGGCAGCAAGCGACCGATTCATGCTGGACGATCGTTTTGTGTCCCGGTCGACGATTTGAAACACCAAGGCCGTGCCCGCGATGAGTGCGCTGGCGACACCAGCGACCGTTGCGATGTTCCAGCTCCCGTTCTCCAGGCTGATGAGGTAAAGTTTGCTGTCGAATGCCTCCTCGACATCCGCGGCAAGGCTTTCGAGCAACAGGTCGATGACGTCATAGTCGAACCCTCGATCGGTCCGCACGATAATCTGAAATGTCGGTATGATGTTCACCGCGAGGTTAGCCCCTGGCACCGGCAGCTCGCGTGCATCGCTGCCCCATTTTTCGAAGAGCTCGTTGCGCGTGTTGACGCCGGAACTGCGTCGCCCGAGAAAATCGGCGATGGCCATCGCGGTTTTCACAGAGCCGATTTTCGATGCGCCGCCTATGAGCACACTGTTCCGCTGAACAATGTCCAGACTTGGATGTCCGTTTTCAATTTTGAACCTGTAAACTCTCTTACGTTCGAGCCATGCGAAGAAGAAATAGCCGAGAGACAAGAGTGGGGATACAATCTCTGCCAGATCGCGACTGATGCCAGTAAGCGCAACGCCGCTGTGCCGGAGTGCGAATTCGCCAACTTCGACCACCGCGAAGGCAATGGTGCCGATCAAAACTACCATCGACAGAACTCGAATCCACCAGCCCATCGACCCCCCCATCATCCTTTGTCTGGGTTGGCTCGCACAATGGTGTGCGAACGGCAAATGCATTTCCGGGGCGCCGCGGTCTCCACCTCAGTCCCTCCGCCAGTCCTGCCCAAAGCGCTGCCTTCGCAGTATGTCAGCCCAATCTCTTTCGGTTTAGCCCGTTTCTCGGGGCAATTTCGTGCCGCATTTTCGACACCCTCGCTATCTCCCATGGGGTAGGCGATCCCTGCCGATCGCGACGTGGCACGCTGTAGCCCGCAGGCACGCGACCGCCGTGCTCACCGATCTGGGTGCGGATGCGGTAAATCTCGAACGGAACGTCCACGCCGTCGGCGACCGACTCCTCACACGGATACTCGGCGACGAGGTTCTGCTTGAAAAAGCCCAGCATGACGGGCGACGGCGTCGCGGTCAGGCCGATGATCTGCGCGTCCAAATAGTCGAGCAGGCGTCACTGCGGGACACTCGTCATGCGCTTGAAGTTCGCCCCGCCCATCTGACAACCCGTGTCAGGGCAAGCTGATTGATAGCAATGCTGCCATGCCGTAATCGTCAGAGCCGCGGTAGGCGCTTACCGAACTCGGCAACGCGGCCTTGACGATCCGCTTCGACCAGTGCGTCGATGAACTTGCCGACACCGGCGACGTGAGAGGCGAAGGCTTCCAGGCGGCGCGTCTCGTCCGCCCATTGCTGCATCCGCCGTTCACGTTGACGCGCATCGATCTCGGCGTTGAGGCGCAGAAGATGATCATGAATCAGACGACCCTCTACCGCGCCGACAGCCTTGAGGTAGTGATAGACGACATGGCGACCGACACCGAGGTGACGCGCGATCTGTGCGCCGTTCATGACGCCGTTCTCGAAGAGGTCGAACGCTTCCTCGCGCTGGCTTTCGGTGAGGGTGGTTCGGGGTGCTGCGCCGGGTGTATTGTGCATCTCAAATGATAGCATTTTTTAGGCATGTCGGCGACGGCAATCTGCCCGCCACTGACATCGAATTGATTGAATCGACAACCGACCACGAACTTTTGCAATCGCCGTTTTTCCCGGATTTCTGCGGATCGCGGGCAGCGCTGGTGAATAGCAATCTTCCCTGGCAGGCCGATCGTCAACATGTGTTGCCCGATCGACCCGTCTTTGGTCTCTGCTGTTCCGGTCAGTCTGGCGGCTCCGGTGGCGCTATCCCGATCGCGGCATAGTCGATCGGCAAGATGGTCCAGCCATTGACCGAGCTATAGACGCCAATGCCCTCAACACATCGCTCGCATGCTTCGCGTTCATGCCATTTGCGACCGAGCACCAGCCAGCTGTCCAGTTCGGAGCCCAGCCATCCCTCGGGCATGAGCCAGAAGCGCTCGGCGATGGCGTCCCATATCTCGGACGCGCGCCATTCGTCGGCGGCGAAGATCGCGGCCTGATAGTCGTCATTGTCACGGAAGAGGTTGAGCACATGCATCGCGTCAGCCCTCCGACGGAGCCAGCGGAGTGATGGTCCAGCCATGTGCCGGATCATAGATCGCGACACCGGCGATGCCTGTCGCCAGGGCTTCTTCGAGATGCTTGCGGTTGTGCCCCGGCCAGCGCCGGTTCCGCTTCAGCACCTCGAACGCCCCAGGGGCTTCGCCATGCTTCTCCAAGTGCCACACCACGAATACCTCCGCGGCCTTGTTATAACTGGTTGCGCAGATGGTCAGGTTGATGCCGCTGGCGGCGTTGATCGAAAACATGTGCATTGGTGACCTCGTCTCTTGTCGTTGACGTGGTCACCATTGACGATCGGTGCTCGGGTGTCGGGTGGCTTCTGACTGGCTGTTCCGACTAGTATTCTAGCCGCGTTCTAGCTTGCGACGCCGTCACGTAGCGGATCGAGAACCCATAGTGTTAGTGCACGCCGCTATCGCGCTTGCACTTTCTCAGACTCGTGGCACAAAATGCTGAAAAAAGGGGGAAGTGATGCAGAGGTGGGGCAAGATCGTCGTGATTTTGGGCGCGTGCGGGGCGGTCTTCGCGCTGAATATGGACACGAGCGTCAGCACGGCGTTTGGGCGGGTTCAAAACATCGGTTTGCTCAATGATCGCCAGAACTATCTGATTATCTCATGTGTGGTGATCGTAGCTGGAGTGCTGATGACCCTGCTTGGGCGTTTCGGGGTGTCGTCAGCTCATGCTGAGCCATCGACGGGTCAGGGCGTGCCAGACCATGCTTCGTCCATGAGGCAATGCCCGCATTGTGCAGAGCAAATCAAAGCGGAGGCGAAGCTTTGCCGCTTTTGCAACAGTGAGGTCATCCCCACCATAACCCGGTGCACATGGTGCGACCAGGTTGTTCAGGCTCCGCACACGCCATGTGCCGACCTGCCGCCGTCAACGCTCGATGAGATGCGGTCCAGCGTCAAGAATGTTATGTGTCGCGAGCAGATAGACCAGCGCGTTGAGGGCGGTGCCGCTGCGTAGCGGGCAAGGCCGTCTGGTCGATGCGACGATGGCGAGCTGCGCTACCTCCGGCCCTCGGCCGGATCATAGGTCGCGACCCCGGTGAGCCCCTTTGCCAGCGCTTCATCGAGGTGCCTCAGTTGAGTCCCTGCCCGTGCCGGTTGCGCTTCAGCACCTCGAACGCGCCAGGGCTACGCGATACGACCGGCTGACGCGATCGGAGCGAGTTACTACCCAGCCAATGCTCGATAGACGCTGGCGCGACCGATCCCGAGGCGCTTGGCGATCTCGCTGCCCCCTAGACCCTCGTCACGCAGCGCTCGCACCGCAGAGACGTCCACGGTGGGCTTGCGACCCTTGTAAATTCCCGCCGCTTTGGCGCGATCGATGCCCTCTCGTTGACGTTCTCGACGGATGTCAGCTTCGAACTCCGCGATCGACGCAAGCACACCAAGGAGCAGTTTTCCTGTCGAACTGGTGGTGTCCATGCCAGCCTGCTGAAGGCATTGGAACGAGACCTGTTTCGCGGTCAGCTGCTTGACGATGCTGTGGAGATCACCGGCAGACCGAGCGAGGCGGTCAAGTCGCGTCACGACCAGAGTGTCACCTTCGCGCACGAATGACAGCGCATCCGCTAGAGCATCCCTACCGGAGGTGCTGGTCCCGCTTCGCTTCTCCGAGAAAACCTTGTCGCATCCAGCTGCGGTCAGCGCTTCCAGCTGAACCTCAAGCGACTGACCGACCGAACTGACTCGCGCATAACCGACCAACATGACGCACCTTGTCTCAATAGCTTCTAGACCATGATATCATGCTGTCCCAAAATTCAGAGTCAACTCTAATGAGACAAGCCCGGTCGAGTGGTCGCTGTCTCGGCTCGATGTCTTGCTGGGGTATACGCAAACGAGGCATGTGAGCATGCCACTCTTCCCAGTTGAGGAAGGCGGCGCAGTGCTCGCAGCAGCAGCATGCGCACTGGAGCCACGTCGGGGCTGGACCGGCGCCCGTCACCACCCCAATGTGCCTTCGCGTCCGAGTCGCACGAGGACGTGAGGGGGCCAGTATGAAGAATTTCCCGCACCAAGCTTCGTCGCTCGACAAGCTTCTACAAACAGCGCGCGTCGCGGTAGATTTGTATCAAGAAGGGGTCGCCCTGACCAACGCTGCATACGGTGATGCGCTGGCCCGCGCCGGAGTGTATTCGTTCCGCGAAGGCGGAGATATTGAGGCTGCGCTCGCTGCGGAACAGTTGAAGCCGCTCGCCAATCAGGGCTCTCGAACGGCTGCTCGCGATTTCCGTCGAACTTTGCGGCTGCTGGGGATAATCGACCTTGCTGACGCGCCGACGCCCGTCGGCGCCGCTGTCCTGGCCGCTGAAACCGACGAGCTTCGAAATGCCCTCTGGCGGTCAGCGCTCTTGGGGATGAGTTTGGGCGACGCCGGTCAGGTCAGTCATCCATACCGGATCCTTCTACGGTTGGTCGCCGATAATCCGGGCATTGAGGTTCGCAGGCTCCTGTTGGCATTGGAGGCGCGTGACGACAGCGAAGCGGAATATGATAGAATTCTCGCACTCGCCGACGCCGCGTGGGACGAAGTGCTCGCCGATTTGAACCTCTCGGAGGCCAGTGCAGCGAACGCTATCAAGATACTGCCGAGCCTCGCCTTCCAGCTGGGTGATCTCATCCGCACACCAGAGGCGCTCGTCTATTCGGGAGCTGAGTATCAGCCGAAAGATGTCGATGACTTATGTCCGCCTCAATCAGTGAGTCGAACGACGACGACAAAGCGAGGGGCGCTGGGTGAGGCGCTGACACCAGAACAGGTTGCCCCGACTCCCAACTTCCAGCCGACCGCAGCGATCGTCGCCGACCTGACGGCCGGTGTCGAAATAAGGAAGCGGCGGACTGAGGAGCATCAGGCCCTGGTGCGTGCGTTCGCAGCAGCGTTCAGCGTGCAAGGGTTCGCTCTATATGCCGGCATGTTCGACTGCCTTGCGATCAGCGGTCAGCGAGCCATTCTTGTTGAAGCCAAGACGCTCGACGGCAGCCCGGCGGACGAGAGGAGCCAAGCTGAAAAAGCGATCGGCCAGTTAGCCGGATACCTCTATTTCGACATTCCTGTGGAGGTTGATGCGGCGAACGTCGAGCGACTGCTTCTTTTCTCGAGACGCCCATCTGATCCGACCAACCAGTTCTTAGGGCAGATCGGAATCAGATCCGTATGGCCTAGCGGCGACCAATGGCGAACCCGCGGGCCAGACGGTCACGATATGCTATACGGCTTCTAGACTTGTCGTGCTCGGCTCTCGCGGCGGCCGAGGATTTCCTCGCCAACCGGCAAAGCGAAGCCGATCCTTCGCCACCTTGCAGTAGTCC
>JBHYGP010000556.1:0-256 GCA_051858935.1 Sphingomonas sp. | reverse complement strand
AACGCATGAAAGCGGCGCCCCAACGACTGTGCTGCGACACACTCGCTGCCGGAACCTCCGAAGGGAACAACGATGAGACCGCCCTCGGGACAGAAATGTCGGACCAGGCGTTCACAGAGAGCGAGGGGCTTCTGGGTGGGATGGTTCACCCGCTCGTCAGCGAAGCGTCGGCCTGCCAGCGTGGGAATCGACCACACATCTCCTGCCAATCTCCCATTCGGGTTTGGCTGCCAAACCTTGCCGTTTTTGTTACTCG
>JBHYGP010000555.1:0-1609 GCA_051858935.1 Sphingomonas sp. | reverse complement strand
CGTCATCAAGTTCCGCACGATGCGCCCGCGCACGGATCTGGTCGGGCGCGACGATTGCGTGACGGTCGATGAGGATCATCGCATCACCCGGCTGGGTCGATTCCTGCGCCGCAGCCGGCTGGACGAGCTGCCCCAGGCATTCAACGTGCTGCGCGGCGAGATGAGCTGGATCGGCCCGCGGCCCGAGGCGATTCCCTTGTCCGAATGGTATGAGGCTGAAATCCCGCATTACCGCTATCGCCACATCGTGCGGCCGGGGATCAGCGGCTGGGCGCAGGTCAATCAGGGGCATGTGGCGGACCTCAGCTCGGTCAACCTCAAGCTCCATTACGACTTTTTCTACATCAAGAACTTCTCGGCCTGGCTCGACCTGCTGATCCTGTTCCGCACCGTCGCCACCGTGCTCAGCGGGTTCGGCGCGAAATAGCGGGGTTCATTTTTGTCGGTGCCGCAACTCAGCGAAGCTGAACCAACCTAATTCCGCGGCGCGGTCCAGATGCCGCGGCAATCGTAGATCAGCTTCCCTGCGCGGGCGTCGGGACCCACGCCCTTGAACGCGTCGTGATCGACCAGCAGGATCAGTACCTCGCACTCGGCCAGCGCGGTTTTCAAGTCGGTCAGCTGTGCGCCGGTGCCCTCGAACTCGCCTGGCAGCGCGTTGATATGCGGTTCGACCAGCTGCACCCGGTCGCCGAACCGCTCTGCCAGCAGCTGTGCGACGCGCAGCGCGGGGCTTTCGCGCAGATCGTCGATATTGGGTTTGAAGGCGAGGCCGAGACACGCGATCTTCGCGTCCGGCGCGGCGTCGGCCAGCGCGGCGGCGCGGTCGAAGCTGTAGCCGATCTTGCCGTCATTCACCTCACGCGCGGTGCGGATCAGACGCGCATTGGCGGGGTCGCTGTGCACGATGAACCACGGATCGACCGCGATGCAATGCCCGCCGACACCGGGGCCGGGCTGGAGGATGTTGACGCGCGGATGGCGGTTGGCGAGGCGGATCACCTCCCACACGTCTAGCTCCAGCGTGTCGCAGACGATCGACAATTCGTTGGCGAAGGCGATGTTGACGTCGCGGAACGAATTTTCGACCAGCTTGCACATTTCGGCAGTGCGCGCGGTGGTGACGATGCACTCGCCCTCGACGAAGTGCTTGTAAAAGGCGGTCGCGCGGTCGGCGCAGGTCGCGCTGATGCCGCCGATCGAGCGGTCATTGTCGACGAGTTCGAACAGGATCTTCCCCGGCAATACGCGCTCGGGGCAATAGGCGACGCAGACATCGGCGGTGTCGTCCCAGCCCTGCGGAAAGCCGAGGTCCGGGCGTGCGGCGGCGAACAGGTCGCGCAGCTGCTCGGTCGTTCCCACGGGTGAGGTCGATTCGAGGATCACTAGGTCACCGCGCTTGAGCACCGGGGCGATCGTCTCCCCGGCCTTGAGCACATAGCTGATATCGGGACGATGTTCGTCGTCGAACGGGGTCGGGACCGCGATCACGAATACGTCGCACGGCTCTGCGGAGAGCGACGCGGCGAGATGCCCGGATGTCACGACCTGATGCACCAGCGCGTCGAGATTGGCTTCCTCGATATGGATCTCGCCGCGGTTGATCGTC
>JBHYGP010000554.1:0-1610 GCA_051858935.1 Sphingomonas sp. | reverse complement strand
CCCAGCCGACATTCCACCCCTCGACCAGCACGCCGCGGAAGCCGTTCTGTGCCGCGAAGTCGATGTACCGCTTCACATTCTCCGTCTTCGCCCCCAGCCGCGCGCCGGTGCCCCAGGTCGCCGCATCGAGGTGCATTTCCCACCACACGCCGACATATTTGCTGGGCTTGAACCAGCTGACATCGCCCAGCTTGTTGGGTTCGTTGAGGTTCAACTCGAGCTGCGACATGTAGAGCTTCGCCGCGCTGTCGGCGACGCGCAGCGTCCGCCATGGCGTGGTGAACGCGCCCTCACGCACCACTGCTGCGCCCTGCGACGAGGGCGACAGCGCGGCGCGGAAGCGCGTTCCCTCGACCCGGCGCAGCCACATGCCGGCATAATCGACCAACGCCGCCTCATGGAACGCGACATGCGTGCCGTCGGCCAGCTTCATCGTCACCGGGGTATGCGCCTGCGTCATGCTGCTGACCGGCGTCTTGTTGTACGGATATTCGTAGCGGTTCCACTCGCCCGCCGGGGTCCACCAGGCGGTGCCGTCGCTCGCCAGCGAAAATTCGGTTAGCTCTTCGATGATCCGGGTCGGCTTGCCGTCGGCAGGGGCGGGCAGTTCGTAGCGAAAACCGAAGCCGTCATCGAACACGCGGAACACGACATCCATCACCCGGCCGAGCGCGGTCGTCTCCTTCAGCCGCACGCGCAGCTGGGTGTGGCGGTCGCGCACGCTCTGCCATTCGCCCCAGGGCTGTTCCCAGGTCGAATCCGCGCTGGTCACGCTCTGGCTCAGAATCGCAAAGCCACGCTCCAGCTTGGGCGCGTCGCCGAGCATGAAGCCCATGCGCGATTGCAGGATCAGCGGCTTTCCGTTGCGGGTGACGCTGTAATAGGGGCGCCCATCGCCATCGGTGGTGACGGTAACCTTGAGGCTCCCGTCGGGCGAGGCGGCGGTCGCACCGCCCGCCTTTGCCGTCGTCGCCTGCGCAACATCCTGCGCCAGCGCAGGGCTGGCCAGCGCAAGCAAGGGCAGCGTCAACGCTGTCAGGGCCAAAGTTCCACGCATCTCACTCTCCTGTCGGTGACGTCAGTCTATGTGTTCGAGGACTATGCCCGAATAGGGGGGCAGTTCGCCGGGGGCTGCACCGTTGACGGCCGCGATCACCCGGACCCGGTCCGTTGCCGACGGATGCCACCCGAGCGCGGCCTTGCCCAGATTGAATGCACAGGTCAGCCGCTGACCGACGGCGCTGCGGGTGAACACCAACCGCGCATTATCGGCTTCGACCACCGCCATCGCCCCTTCACGGAGCGCCGGGTTTGCCGCGCGTGTCGCGATCAGCCCGCGGGTCAGGTTGAGCAGCGATCCATTCTCGGCCGTCTGCCGATCGACCGCCAGCGCGGCATGGTCCGCCCCGACCGGCAGCCATGGCTCGCCCGCACCAAAGCCCAGATTCTCCGCCTCCGCCTGCCACGGCATCGGGGTGCGCACCCCGTCGCGGCTCAGCGTCAGCGGCCAGTTGGCGATCGCCTCCGGGTCCTGCAATTTGTCGAACGGGATCTCGACCTGGGTCAGCCCCAGTTCCTCGCCCTGGAACAGGATCGCATTGCCGCGCAGG
>JBHYGP010000553.1:0-1614 GCA_051858935.1 Sphingomonas sp. | reverse complement strand
TTCGCTGGATCACCAACTGAAGCATTACGCTCACACCAGCGCGCGGTGCATCCACACCACCCGCCCGACCACCTCGATCGCGCGCACGGGCACGATCTCGCACCCGTAATCGGGGTTGTCGCTGGCCAGCTCGACCTCCCCGCCCAATAGCCGCAGCCGCTTGACCGCCAGCATCCCGTCGCGGCGAAAGACATGGATCGCCGGGCGCGGCCCCGGCATCCGTCGCGCGCCGTCGACCAATATCTCGTCGCCGTCGCACAAGGTCGGCTCCATCGACGCCCCCTCGACCCGGATGGTTGACGCCATATCAGCCCGCACCCCCAGCCGCCGCAGCAATGCAGGGTCGAGCAGCAACGGGCTGACCCGCTCGCTCTCCACCACCCGCCCGCGCCCCGCCGCCGCGCCGACATCGACCCGCGCCACCGCAACCAACCCCTCCGTCACCGGCCCGCCCAGAGCAGCATCGCTGACCCCCAGATAGCGTGCCAGCCGCCGCCGATCCGCCTCTGCCAGCCGGCGCGGACTGCCCCGCGTCACGAACTGCTGAAGATAAGCGGCATTGCGCCCGATCAGCCGCGACAGCGCCGCGAGCGACTCCCCCCGCGCCGCCGCTGCCTGCGCCAATGCGTGCCGCTGATCCTGCGATTCCATGATCGCATCCATAGCCGCAGGATTTTTCCTAGACAAGTTGGAAATGAGAACATTTAACGAACATATGAGTCGGGGAACGGCCCCGCGAGTCGAGGAAGGGCAATGGCGATTTTGGGAAAGATCGAGCGATATTTGCGGCGGTACGGCATGCCCCGCACCAAATTCGGGCGGCTGGCGGTCAACGATCCGCGGCTGGTGGACGATCTGCGCAACGGCCGCGATCCCGGCCCGGAACTCTGCGCACGGATCGAGGCGCAACTCGCCCGCCCGCCCGCCGCGTCGCAGGAGGCCGGACAATGAGCCGCGGTCCCGATGCCGGCGCGCTGCTCGAACGCGCATTGCTCCGTCACGCCGACGCGGCGAGAGTCGACCTGTCGATCGCCTCGGCCGGCTGGATCCGCTGGGCCAGCGCGACCTTTGTCGGCGCGCGCCACGACCTGCTCCTCTCTGCCGTTCCCTCCCCGGCGCTCGACGCCTGGGTTGCCGACCTGCCCGAGGCCGAGTTCGCGCTGCGCGGCCATCTCGTCGCCGACCTCACGGTCGAATCACGCACCCAGGTCGGCGACCGCATCGAACTGCGGATCGGCGTGCTGACGGTGCAGGATCGGTAAGTTAAGCCCGCATCGCCATCCGGCGCAGCTCGGACAGCGTGTCCTCCAGCTTGCGCTTGGGGTCCGCTGCCGGCTCGGGCGGGGGTGGAGCGAATTTGCCCAGCTTCTTTTCCAGCCGGTCGAGCAGCGCGTGCACGCTCGCCTCGGTATGGGGCGCTGCAATCGGCGACGCGGCGACCGGCTCGGGCTCGGGTGCCGGCGCGACATAGGGCTCCACCACCGGCGCAGGCCGCACTGGCGGGGTCAGCTCGAACGTCTCGAACCGTTCGCTCTCATCGAAAATCGGCGCGCGCGCCGGGCGGCGGCGCAGCGGGCGGACAGGCGGCGGCGGGGCCATCGGCACCGCCGGGAT
>JBHYGP010000552.1:0-1629 GCA_051858935.1 Sphingomonas sp. | reverse complement strand
GTGGGTGCTGCGGGCGGCGAAACCCGTCAGCAGGCGCGCAAGGAAAATTCCGAAGACACGACCTATGCCAACAGCTCAACCCGCAGCATCGTTACCCGCGAACCGGGCAAGCTGACCCGCCTGTCGGTCGCAGTCACCGTCGATGGCGGCGCCGCAGGTCTGCCCGAGGCGCGCAAGGCTCAGCTGACCCGGCTGGTCGAGAATGCAGTCGGCATCGACACCGAGCGTGGCGACAGCGTCGTCGTCGAAAGCCTCGCCTTCGCCGCCCCGGCCGAGCCCGCCGACGCGCAGTCGAGCTGGTATTCCTATTTCACGTCCGACCAGGTGGTCGGGCTGCTCAAGATCCTGATGGTCGGCGTGATCGGCCTGATCGTGCTGCGCATGCTCCGTTCGCGCGCAAACAAGGAAGCCGCAGGCGATCCTGTCGCCGCCCCAATGCTGCCGAGCGACAAGAATGCCGAGATGCTGGCGATCGCGCAGCAGGCCGCCGAGGGCGATGCCGAAGCGCTCAAGCAACTGGACGCGATGCAGGGCACCAAGCCCGACGTCCCGCTGCTCGATCACGATGTCCAACTCAATAATGTCGATGGCCAGATCAAGGCGTCGCATCTGCGCAAGGTGGGCGACATGGTCGCCGGCAATGCGCCCGAAGCGACCGCAGTGATCCGCCAGTGGATGAACGCATGATGGAGACCCCGATGTCCGAAACCGGCGACCCGTTCAACAGCCCCGAACCCGGTGCGATGATCGAAACCGATACGCCGCCTGCGTTCGAGGAATTCGGCCTCGACGGCCCTGCCGCGGATCTGGGTAGCAGCGCGTCGCTGTCCGCAGTGAACGAGGTTCCGGTGCGCGTGCAGGCCGTACTCGGCCGGGCCCGCGTTCCCGTCGGCGAGCTGATCCGAATGAAGTCGGGCATGGTGCTCGAACTCGACCGCCGCGTCGGCGAGCCGGTCGACGTCTATGTCAACAACCGGCTGGTCGCGCGCGGCGAAGTGATGCTGGTCGACCACGCACTCGGCGTGACGCTCACCGAAATCGTGCGCCAGGACGGCTGAACATGCAGCTTCGCCTGATGATCATCGGTGCCAGCAGCGGCCCGTTCGGCGAGGCCGCACGGATGGCTCAGAGCCTGGGTGCCGAGGTGATGATCGCCGAGACCTCGGCTGAGGCGCTCAGGCATCTGCGCGAGACCGGCGCGGGGCTGGTGATGATCGACGTCGACAGCGACGTGCCCGGTTTCATGCGCGCGCTGATCGCCGAGCGGTTTGCGGTTCCCGTGCTCGCCTGTGGCATCGACGCGCCCGCCGAGCGCGCGGTCGCCGCGATCCGCGCCGGTGCGCGCGACTATATCCCCCTGCCCCCCGATCGCGAGCTGATCGCCGCCGCGATCGCGCAGATGGCGCAGGCCGATTTCGCACCGATGGTAGGCGATGATCCCGCCTGGACCCGCGCGCTGGAGTTCGCCCGCGCAATGGCCCCGGCGCACGCCCCGATCCTGATCGCCGGCGAGCGCGGCACCGGCAAGGAGCGTGTCGCCCACGCCACCCATGCCGCATCGGGCCGCAACGGCTTTATCTCCGTCGAATGCACCGGCGTTGCCGCTGAAGTACTCGAATCCGAGCTCTT